>NZ_AQOK01000001.1:0-18513 GCF_000364645.1 Xanthomonas sp. SHU 308
CGCGCCCGCCGCAGCCGCGGCGGCAAAGGCCGCGCAACCGGCGGCGCCGCCGTGCGAGCCGCAGTCGCGACTGGGCCGCCTGCTGCGCCGCGACGATCCCTGCAAGAAGGACTAACGCTTGCTCCCCCTCTCCCGCCGAGAGAGGGGCCGGTGGTGAGGGTAAGCACACCAGTCACATTTGCAGAACCGCGCGCGCCGCTGTGACGCCTGGCGTGGGACGCACAGCAGTCGCATCCAGCATGCGCACTGCGGACATGACCACAGGTCCCGCAGGCGTCGCGTCACTCAGATCCGCGGCACCGCACTCTGCCGCTGCGCGTCCTGCTGGTGGACATCCTGATGCAGGGCGACCTGCTGCGCCTGGACCAACGCCTGCTGGCGATCGAACTCGGCAAGCCGCTCGAAGGACTGCGCTACCGGC
Source organism: Xanthomonas sp. SHU 308 (assembly GCF_000364645.1). Classification (NCBI taxonomy): domain Bacteria; kingdom Pseudomonadati; phylum Pseudomonadota; class Gammaproteobacteria; order Lysobacterales; family Lysobacteraceae; genus Xanthomonas; species Xanthomonas sp. SHU 308. Next base: position 422 of record NZ_AQOK01000001.1, read on the forward strand.
GTGCGGATCGCCTCTTCGGTGGACATGTGCGCGCGCAGGTGCGCCGGATCCTTCGGATCGCCCTGCACGACAAACACCAGCTCGCCCGGCTGCGCCGTGCGCCCGCGCTCGCTCAACAGCACGTGATCCACTCGCTGCAGACCGTTGCGTGCGGCCAGGTCGGTAACGCTGGCCGCCATGCAGGCGCTGTCCGCATCGGGGCTGCGCCCCAACTGCCGATCCAGCGCCTGGGTGCCGGCGGCGCACTGCTGGTACAGCGCATGACGCCGATGGCCTGGCTCGCTGGGATCGGACGTGCGCGCGGCCTGCGCGACCGCCGGTCCCGCCTGGACCGGATCGGCTTCGGCCAGCGTCTGCGGGCTGCGCAGGATCGGCTGGTGGCGGTACGGATCCTCGGGATGGAACTGCTCGCGTAACTGCTGGCGCTCCAGTCGCAGTGCACGCGTATCGTCAAGCTCGCGCAGCTGCTGCGGGTCGCGCACCGGCTGGGCGATGGTCTGCTCGCCGCCATCGACCCAGTTGGTCCATTTGCCGGTCCGCGCATCGCGCTCGTAGTAGACGCTCCGATCGCCGATCCGCTCCGGATCGGCGATCGGCCGCGCTTCGTGCGCGAGCGCCCGCGCAGCGGTCATTCGCCCAATATAGGACATCGCATCCAGCTGCGCGTCGTCGTACTTGCGCACGTCGTTCATGGTGAAACCGGCTCGGCTCAAGCCGAGTGCGGAATTGTCGAGCATCATCGACCAGACCTTCTCCGCCTCGGGCTCGCCACCATGGCGGCGCGCGGCGTCGAGCAGTTCGCGCGGCGTCCAGCCATTGGGGTTGATGTGATGCTTCTGGAAGGTCGCGTCATGGACGGCTTCGACGTCCTTGACTGGAAGATTCAGAGCCTGCGCGGGTTGACCATTGTCGAAGTAGCTTCGCCGACTCTCGAAGTCGCTCTTCATCAAATCAATGCCGAATTTGTTCCACTGCCGTTCGCTCATCGCGACGCCGTCACGACGGGCCTGGCTCTCGGCGAACGCGTTTGCCGTGGCACCTGGTGCGTTATCGTTGCGGACGACACCGAGCGCGAGCAACCCGTAGCCGTCGTTGCCTTGCTTGTTTGCGAGGTAGTTCCAATAAAGCTCTCGATTTCCCTGTTCGGCGTAGTAACCGAGAACTGCGATATCGCCCTTGTCCAGACCACTCATTCCCAGAGCTCCTTTGCCGTTTGCCTACAGAACTACCTGTTCTGCGCCCGATTCCCTTTCACCATGAACTTCTCCAGATAGCTACGCGCTGCATCCTCGATTCTTTTCCAGTCCGGCAATGCAGCGCGCACGTAGCGCACCTCCACGAGCGTACTGACGTCGGGAAGCACAAAGATATGACGGCACTCTGGAAGTTCGGCGTCTTGGCTACGCACCAGCTTTCCTTTCTGGTACTCCACACCGGTTTCCGCCACTACATGCGAGGTGCACTTGATGAAGGTGCGAATTTCGCCATGTGCATCCCGTTCGACGTACCAATCATCGTGCTCCTCCGCGTTGAACACAGGCGCCGACGCCCGGTATCCCTTTGCCTTGTAGTAGGCAAACACTTTCGGAAGATCCGGATAGTAGGGCGTCAGCCCATATACCGGACTTTGCCTGAGACGGCTCTGCAGATGCTCTGCCGGATTCTCCTTGTCCGCGGAATAGCCGGTGTAGCGCCTGCGTAGCGCCTCATGCACGTCCACCCCATCCAAATAGTGGTACCCGATATCGACCGTCCGCGTCGACACGTCCAGGCTCAGATGTGCGCGTTCGCCCGGTGCGAACGGCTGCAGCGACGGGTATTCCAGGTACAGGCCGAAACTGTCGTCGAAGTTCGGCCCCATCTGGTCGCCGAAGTAGTTGGCCGGAATGCGTAGCTTGTACGGACCCAGGCATGCCTCCATCAATGGCGGCGGCGTCTTGAACGGATCCTGTGGGCCGAGCTGGCGCTGTCTCACGCAGCCCTGGGCATTGGTGGAGGTAGCCGCCGGCGTGTCGGCAGAGCCGGACTGTGCGCACCCTGCCAGGGGCAGGATGCCGGCAAGCAACAAGCACTGGGCCAAGCGCGTGGCGGGTCGCATCTGCATCCTCCGATGATGGCGGCGGCAGTATAGACGCGCAGTGCCGGCCATCGGCACGCATCGCCACGGCGACCACCATCGCAGCAATGCCGGGCTGCGCGACGGGCGTCCTTGCCTGTCATGCGCCGCGGCTCAGTACCGCCAGCGCAGCGTAAAGCTGACGAACCGCGGCTCGCCGTAGTTCTGGTAATCCAGATTGGCCCAGTACTTCTTGTTCAGCGCGTTGGTCACCGCCAGCGTCGCGGTCCACTGCGTGCTGAGCTGGTAGTTGGCATTGAAATGCACCAGCGCGTACGGATCCTGCACCACGGTGACCTGTCGCGTGGCGGCAGTGCCGTCGCCAAACGGGCGCTGGATGTTGTAGCCGCGCACCGCGCTCTGCCAGCTCACGCCGCCGCCCAGGCTCAGGCGCTGCCAGGCGCCGGGCAGGCGCACCTGGGTGGACAGCTGCAGATAGTCCTCCGGCAGGTTGGCGTAGATCGCGTCGGTCGGCGCACGGGTGACCTTGGCGTGGGTGTAGCCGGCATTGAGCGTCCAGCCCGGGCGCAGTTCGCCGTTGTATTCCAGTTCCCAGCCGCGGCTCTTGGTGCCGTCGACGCCGATGTAGGCCGAGCTGCCGTCGGGCAGCGAGGCTTCGGGCTGGGTCATGTCGCGCACCGCGTAGTTGTCCTGCCTGGCCTCGAACACCGCCGCGCTGAGCAGCGCGCGGCCGTCGGCCAACTGCGCCTTGATGCCCGCCTCCAGGTTGGAGCCCTGCACCGGCGCCAGCAGGTTGTTGTCCTTGTCCTTGTAGTTCTGTGGATTGAAGATCTCGGTGTAGCTGGCGTAGGTGGAAATGGCCGGGGTGATGTCGTAGACCAGGCCGACGTAGGGCGTGACCTCGTCGCTGACCCGGTAGCGGCCGCTGGTGCCGGTGTAGCTGCCGTCGGCGGCGAAGGCCTGGGTGCGGGTCTGCCAGGAACTCAGGCGTGCGCCGGCGATCAGCGACAGCGGCTCGGCCAGGCGCAGCCGGGTGGAGGCGTACACGCCGCGCTGGGTGGTGCGCGCCTCGCGCCGCGCGCCGGTGCGCGCGGTGGTGATCTGGCCCACGTCGCCGTGCCAGTCGTAGACGTTGGGGATGTAGTAGCAGCGTTCGCGGCCGCAGGTGGTCCAGTCGCCCGGATAGCGCAGCGCCAGGGTCGGCGTGGTCGACTGCAGGTCCTGCCAGCTGCCGCCGAGGACCAGGTCGTGGTCGCGGCCGAACAGGGGGAACGTGCCGGACAGGTACACGTCCAGGCCGTCGCGGGTATCGGTGGCCTGCCCGGCGGCGGCGCGCAGGTAGATGCCGCTGCCGTCGCGCCTGGGATAGCCGCTGCCGTACACGCGCAGGTTTTCGACCTCGCCCTCGGTGCGCGCCAGGTTGACCTTCAACAGCCAGTTGTCGCCGAAGCGCTGTTCCAGGTTGGCGAAGGTGGTATGGGTGTTGCGCTGCCAGCGCGCCCACTTCGGCGCCAGGTTGGTGGAGGTCGGCAGGTCGGCGAAGCTGCCGTCGGCGAAGAAGTACGGCACCGTGCCCCAGGTCGAGCCGACCGGGTCGTTGTCCTGCCGCTGGTAGCCGACGGTGACCGTGGTGGTGTCGGTCAGGTCGCCTTCCAGCACCGCCATGCCGGACATCTTCTGCTCGGTGTAGTGGTCGTAGTAGTAGCCGCGGTCCTGCCAGGCGGCGACGAAACGGCTGCGGAAGCGGCCGTCGGCGGTCAGCGGCGCGGTGACGTCGGCCTGGGTGCGGCGGAAGTCCCAGGTGCCGAGCGAGGCCGCGAACGACGCATCGAAGCTCTTGCCGGGGCGCTTGCGCAGCAGGTTGACCGTGGCCGAGGGAATGCCGGCGCCGCTGAGCAGGCCGTTGGCGCCGCGGATCACCTCGACGCGGTCGTAGAAGACCATGTCGTATTCCTGATTGGTCGAACCGCTGTAGGTGGGCAGGCCGTCGACCTGGAAGTCGGTGATCTGGAAGCCGCGCGCGAAGTACAGCGGGCGCTGGGTGTCGTAGAAGGAAACGTTGACGCCGGTGACGTTGCGCATGACGTCGTTGACGCTGAACAGCGATTCCTCTTCCAGCCGCTGCTGGCCCAGCACGCTCACCGACTGCGGCGTCTCCTGCAACGTCAGCGGCAGGCGGGTGGTGGTGGACGGCTGCGCGCGCGACGGGCTGCCGCTGACCTCCACCTTGTCCAGCGTGGTCGGCTGCACGTCGGCCGCGGCCTCGGCCTCGGCGGCGAACAACGGTGCCGAGGCGGCGGAGAGCGCGGACAGCACGGCGAGGGACAACAGACGGCGTGGAGCGGAGAAAAGCATGAATCGATCTCGCGGGGTGGGGCACGGGGCGACACGGTCACGCCGCGGTGGAGGAAAGGGGCAGGCGCAACCGCACTCCACGGCGGGGAACCGGCGTGGCTGGCCCGGCAGGGCTGGCGGAGGGGCTGTGGCCGTGGATGGCCGTCGCAGAACGCAAATGTAAATCGTTAGCAACAACTTAACAAGGGCGGCCACGCGCCGACACGCTGCGACACATCCGCAGCGCTCCCGCTAGCCGCGCGGCAACGGCAGGCCGGCGAAGTCCTTGACCGTGCGCAGCACGAAGCTGGAATTGACGTCGGCGACGCCGGCGGCGTTGAGCAACTTGTCCAGCAGGAACGCGGAGAAGTGCGCCAGATCGCGGACGTAGACGTGCAGCAGGTAGTCCATGTCGCCGGTCAGCGCATGGCAGGCGACCACCTCGTCCCAGCCCTGCACGCTGTCGGCGAAATGGGCGATGCCGCTCTGGCCGTGCTTCTCCAGCTGCACGCGCACGAAGGCCTGCAGGCCCAGGCCGATCGCCGCCGGCACCAGCCGCGCGGCGTAGCCGGCGACCACGCCCTCGGCCTCCAGCCGCTGCACCCGGCGCAGGCAGGCCGAGGGCGACAGGTTCACCTGCGCGGCCAGCTCGGCATTGCTGGCGCGGCCTTCCCGCTGCAGCAGGGCGAGCAGGCGCAGGTCGGTGCGGTCGAAGGTCGGCGATCCGGTCATTTATTGCTCTGCAACATGGCTTTTACGCAATAATCTTGCGCACAGCGCGCCGATCCGTGCAACTTCGCAAGCCCATTGCGCGCCCGCGCGCCTACCATCGTGGCTATTCCTTTCCGGAGCGTCGACCATGGACACCGCACCGCGCCGCGTCGAACACCAGCAGACCGACAAGGGCTACGTGCCGGTCTACACCACGGCCGTGGTGACCCAGCCGTGGGACAGCTACAGCGCCGACGACCACGCCACCTGGGGCACGCTGTACACGCGCCAGCGCGAGCTGCTGGTCGGCCGCGCCTGCGCCGAGTTCCTGCAGGCGCAGGACGCGATGGGCATGAGTTCGCAGGCGATCCCGCGCTTCGACGAGCTCAACGCGGTGCTGCAGGCGACCACCGGCTGGACCCTGGTCGGCGTGGAAGGGTTGCTGCCGGAGCTGGACTTCTTCGACCACCTGGCCAACCGCCGCTTCCCGGTGACCTGGTGGATCCGCCGTCCCGAACAGATCGACTACATCGCCGAGCCGGACCTGTTCCACGACCTGTTCGGCCACGTGCCGCTGCTGATGAACCCGCTGTTCGCCGATTACATGCAGGCCTACGGGCGCGGCGGCGTCAAGGCGCACGCGATCGGTCCGGACGCGCTGCAGAACCTGACCCGGCTGTACTGGTACACGGTGGAGTTCGGCCTGATCGACACCCCCGACGGCCTGCGCATCTACGGCGCCGGCATCGTCTCGTCCAAGGGCGAATCGCTCTACTCGCTGGAGTCGGACGCACCCAACCGCATCGGCTTCGACCTGCAGCGGATCATGCGCACCCGCTACCGCATCGACACCTACCAGAAGACCTACTTCGTCATCGACAGCTTCGAACAGCTGATGCAGGCGACCGCGCCGGATTTCACCCCGATCTATGCGGCACTGGCCGACCAGGCGCATCTGCCGGCTGGCCAGGTGCAGGCGCAGGACCGCGTATTCCATGCCGGCAGCGGCGAAGGCTGGGCGGACGGCGGCGACGTGTGAATCGCGGCATTACCCGTCTCCGCCAAACCTGACGGAGACGGGGCAGGGCGCCGGGTCAGTCGGTGCCGTACTTCGGGTTGTAGGGCCCGTACAACAAGCCGCCAGGGTGGCCGGCGGACAGCAGACGCTGGCTGGCCACGTTCCCCATCTGATGCCCTTGGTCGGTGACCTGGTTGACGACCTGATTGATCGCAGCCGTCACCAGCATTCCGACCAGGCCGCCCCCGGCGTTGTTTTGATTTTCGCCGCTCGACGCCTGTGCCTGGCCCTGCCACAGCACCGTCCCGGTGCGCAGATCCACCAGCTTGGCGTTGGCCGAGACCACGACCACGCTGTTGATGATCTGGTAGACGGCACCGTACTTTTCCACGGTGATGTACAGCGCGGCGTCGGCGCCGAAGATTTCCCGCAACTTCTCCGGAGACACCGCCTGCGCTTCATCCGCCACGGTGATGCCGTTCTGCTTGAAGGTCTCGTAGACCGGCGCCACCGGCATCACGTAGTAGCCCGCTTCGGCCAGCGGCAACGTGGTGACCGACAGCACGCTCAGGCTGGCGTTGACGTCCGGTGCATGGCTGACCGGCGGCAAGACCAGGATCGACCGCGGCTTGCTGGCCTTGTACGCGCTGTAATCGCGCGACATCGGCTGCGTCGCGCAGGCGCTCAGCAGCAGACCGAGCACGGCCACGCAGGCCATTCTTGCGACGTTCTTCATTGCGCGCTCCTCGCGTTGCTGGCGTTCTTCAACAACAGATCGATGTAGGTGCCGGACTCGGGATACTGCGTCTTCTCGGCGAGGAGTTCCTGCTGCGCTTTGGCATCGTTGCCGGTTTCGGCGTACAGCATGCCCAGATGCGCCTGCAGTCCCGGCGGCGGCCTGCGGTTGGCGGCCTGCATCACCTGCAGGTCCTTTTCCAGCGCCTGGATCTGCTGTTCCGGGCTACCGCCCTTGAAGTGGCTGTAGACCTGATCCTGGTAGCTGCCCCACTGGTAGAGCGAGGCGCTCTGGTGGGCGCAGCCGACCAGCGCGAGCATGGCGCAGGCGCCGAGCCAGAACCGCGTGCGGACGTTGAGGGTATTCATGTGCGAGGGTCCGTTGCGGGTCACTTGACCGGCTTCCAGGCGCCGGAGTCGATCGCGGCGGTGAGATTGTTGACAGCCTCGCGGATCGCCAGATCCAGGACTTTGCCGTTGAGCGTGGAGTCGTAGCTGGAGGTCCCGCCGAAGCCGACGACCTCGCGGTTGGACAAGGTGTACTCGCCGCCGCCCTGCACCGAATACACCACTTCGGATGTCGCGCTATCGACCACGTTCAGGCTGACCTTGGCATAGGCCTGCTGCTGCTTGCCGCGGCCGAGAATGCCGAACAGCTGCGTATCGCCGGTCTCCTTGCGGCCGAACTCGGTCACGTCGCCAGTCACGACGTAGTCGGCGCCCTTGAGTTGCTGCGCCTGGCCCTTGATCTGCGCTTCCTGCTTGATCTCGCCCATGTTGTCGCGATCCAGCACACGGAAACGATTGGTCTGCTGCAGATGGGTGATCAGGATGGTCTTGGCCTGGCTGCCCAGGCGATCTGCACCATCGGAAAACAGGCCGCGCATGAAGGACGAACGGTTGTCGAACTTGCCCACCGCGATCGGCGCGCGTGCGCCGGCGTAAGGCACGCTGGCCGCCGAAACTGTCTGCGGTTTGACGCTCTGATGGGTTTCGGTCGCGCAGGCCGCCAAGCCCAACGCAAGCGTCAACCCCATGGCTCCCTTGATCACACTGTTCTTCATCGATTGCCCCTTGTTGATACAGCTACGAAAAACCATTCGCCGGCGGCCCTATCCTTGCCCAGCGTCGCTGCATGCGACAGGCATGCGCGACCGCACGCGTACGACGCGATCCAGGCCATCGGCGAGAGTAGGAAATAGGCACAGCGGAAGATCGATGTCGCTCCATGACCATCCTGCGCAGCGCAGGGAAAGAAAAATCCATGTCGTCCCGCGACGCAGCGGGACCCAGCTAGGTGATGTGTATCGGCGGCGCTAGGTGGAACTTTAGAAATTTTTGCGGGGCCGTCGCAATGCGGGCGTGCACGGGCCGTGTTGCTCGGTCGCCGGACCTGGATGCTGCGCCATCGCGCTGCGGCACACTGCATCGCGCCAGAGATCGGCCAATCCACAGCGGAGAATCGGCAATGCGCCGATCCCCGGCCACCGACGGCGACCCTACGCTGCGCAGCGAGCGAGATCGGTGCGCCACGACGCGGCCACCCCGGATTCCCGGATGCTCCCGCCCAACGCATGTTGGCGGTCCTGTGCGTCGGGAGAATCCTCATGCTCATTTATGTCGGCCTGGACGGCGATCAGGCGGATCAGCGCGGCGCCAAGCTGAAAGCCTTGCAATCCCACTTCGGCGAAAACCAATCGCATGCGCTGACCCTGCTCGACGCGGCCTCGCTATCGCCCAGCAACAAGACGCGCGGCAAGCGCTTGGTGATCAATTCGCACGGCAACGTCAACGTCTTCGCCGGGCTTGCACCGGAGGCATTCCTGCAGCAACTGCTGGCCAAGGGACTGGGCAAGGAGTCGTTCGAGGAGATCGTGCTGATGGCCTGCCAGGTCGGCGCGCAGAGCCAAACCAACTCCATCGCCAACAACTTCGCCAAGGACCTGAAGCGCTTGCTGGTCGGCCACGGCATCCTCGCCAAGCTGTACGCGCCGCGCGGCACGCTGACCTACCTCGTGCACACCGAGCAGAAGCTGAGCCAGACGTTCTACGTGGTGGACAGCATGCATATTGCCTGCCCGGAGCGGAACTATCCGCTGGCGGAAGGCCTGCTGCTGGTGCAGTAAGTTCGCATGCCAACGCCCCGCAGATGCGGGGCGTTTGGCGAACACGCTACCGGACACACCCGCCTGGGCGGGCGCGACATCAGGCCGCGGCGGCGTCGGCCTTGCCCAGCACGCCGGCGACGAAGGCGCGCAGGTCGGCGTCCTTGGCGTTGTCGAAGAAGCACTGCTGGAAGCGCGGGCCGCCCACGGCCTGCTTGACCAGTTCCGGATCCAGCGCGCGCAGGCCGTCCAGGTAGGACTTGGCCAGTGCCTGCTTGACCTGGGTCAGGATGCCGGCGTTGGCCTGCTGCGAGTCGCGGCGCTCGGCCGGGTAGCCCATGCCGCGCTCGCCGCTGAAGGCCTTCTCGAAGATGTAGCGCACGTTGATCTCCGCGCCCCAGCCGTAGCCCTTGGCGAAGGCCAGCGCCAGCGCGTTGCCGTTGTTGACCTGGGCGAACAGGTAGGCGTCGGTCGGCTCGATGCAGTAGCCGCAGAACACGCCCGGGTGCGCGTTGAGCGACATCATCGCGCCCTGCCCGGTGCCGCAGCCGGCGACCACGAAGTCCACCGCGCCGGCATTGAGCAGCAGGCCGGCGCAGATGCCCAGGTGGATGTAGGTCAGGCGGTGGTCGGCGTCGCCGTCCATGCCGACGTTGAACACGCTATGGCCCTGGGCGGCGGCGACGTCGTTGAGCTGCTGCAGGATCACCGGGTTCTTGGCGGCCTGACTGAACTCGTTCATTAGGGCGATTTTCATGGGGGTCCTTTGCGTGGGGGATTGGTTGGTGGGCAGGGTGGTTTGGTTGGGATGGGTCGGCGGCTGACGTACCCTCATCCGCCCTGACGGGCACCTTCCCCCAAAAAGGGGGCCGAGGTCCCGAAGGGAGAAGGAAGAGCGTTAGCGGGCGAGCCAGCCGCCGTCGACCGGGATCACGGTGCCGTTGACGTAGTCCGAGGCGCTGCTGGCCAGGAACACCGCGGTGCCGCCCAGGTCCTCCGGCACGCCCCAGCGGCCGGCCGGGATGCGGTCCAGGATCGCCTGGTTGCGCGCGGCGTCGGCGCGCAGCTGCGCGGTGTTGTCGGTGGCCATGTAGCCCGGGGCGATGGCGTTGATGTTGACGCCCTTGGCGCCCCACTCGTTGGCCAGCAGGCGGGTGATGCCGGCGATGCCGGACTTGCTGGCGGTATACGAGGGCACGCGGATGCCGCCCTGGAACGACAGCATCGAGGCGATGTTGATGATCTTGCCGCTGCCCTGGGCGATGAAGTGGCGGCCGGCGGCCTGGCACATGAAGAACGCGGACTTGATGTTGACGTTCATGACGTCGTCCCAGTCCTGCTCGCTGAAGTCCACCGCATCGGCACGGCGGATCAGCCCGGCGTTGTTGACCAGGATGTCGAGACGGCCGAGCCCGGCCAGGGTCTCGTCGAGGATGCGCTGCACCGGCTCGATGCTGATCAGGTTGGCCTCGATGGCGACGAAGCGGCGGCCCAGCGCGGTGACCTTGGCCTCGGTCTCGGTGGGCGCGGCGATGCCGGCGGCGGCGATGTCGGCGCCGGCCTGCGCCAGCGCCACGGCGATGCCTTGGCCGAGGCCGGTGTTGGCGCCGGTGACCAGGGCGACCTTGCCTTCGAGACTGAACGGGTGGGTCATTGCGTGGACTCCTTGAGGGAATGCGGACGACGGGAATGGGAGCGGCGCGCGCGACGGCGGCCTACTTGAGCTGGCAGATGTCCAGCACGTGCATGTCGGTGTAGTCGAGGTTCTCGCCGCCCATCGCCCAGATGAAGGCGTAGTTGGCGGTGCCGGCGCCCATGTGGATCGACCACGGCGGCGACACCACGGCCTCGTTGTTCTGCACCACGATGTGGCGCTGCGCGTCCGGCTCGCCCATGAAGTGGTAGACGCGGTCGTTGGCGCCGAGATCGAAGTAGAAATAGACCTCGCTGCGGCGGTCGTGCAGGTGCGGCGGCATGGTGTTCCAGACGCTGCCCGGCTTGAGCACGGTCAGGCCCAGCAGCAGCTGCGAGGACTGGCAGGTGGCCGGCACAATGTACTGGTAGATGGTGCGTTCGTTGCTGGTCTCCAGCGCGCCGCGGTCCAGCGCCACCGCCTCGGCGATCGACAGCCGCTTGGTGGCGAAGCGCGCGTGCGCCGGCGTGGAGGCCAGATAGAACTGCGCCGGGTTGGCCGCGTCGTCGGAGGCGAACACCACCTCGGCGCTGCCCATCGCCACGTACAGGCCGTCCTTCGGGCCCAGCGGATACGCGGTGCCGTCGACGGTGACGGTGCCGCTGCCGGCGCCGACATTGATCACGCCCAGCTCGCGCCGCTCCAGGAACGGGTGGCCGGCGGCCGAGGCCGGCTCGGTCTGCGCCGGCAACGTCAGCGCCCGCGTGCGCGGGGCGGCGCCGCCGAGCACGAAGCGCTCGTAGTGGGTGTACTTCAGGGTCACCGCGTCGTCGACGAACAGGCCATCGAGCAGGTACAGGTCGCGCAGCTGGTCGTTGCTGGCGCCCTTGATCGCGTCGGGATGGGTCGCGTAGTGGGTCTTGCAGTACAGGGACATGGGGCGCTCCAAGGCAGGCGACGGCATGTGTCAGCCCGCCACGGAGGACAGTCTAGCGGGTCTGGTAAACCGGTGTCATTCTGCAGTGCACGAAGGGCTGGGATTGGGGAGTCGGGATTCGGGATGAGAGCGCTGCGGCGCTCGCTGATGGCGTGCTAGCCGGGCGGCAGCGGCTGGCCGACGTCGATGCGGTTGCCGTCGGGGTCGGCGAAGACGAAGCAGCGCAGGCCGAAGTCGGCATCGCGGATCGCCTTGATGATGCGCACGCCCTGCGCCTGCAGGCCGTCGTACAGGGCCGCGGCGTCGTCGACGATCAGGTGGGCGACGTTGCTGGTGCTGCCGCGGTGGTCGGGACGCAGGGTCAGGTGCAGTTCGGCGTCGTCCTTCTTCAGGATCACGAAACCGACCGGATTGCCGTTCTGGAACACGCTGCGGAAGCCCAGGCGCTCGGTGTAGAAGGCGACGGCGCGGGCGACATCGGCGACGGGCACGGTCGGCGCCAGGCGGCCGAAACGGACCGCGACGGGGGCGGGGATGGGGGACGACATGGCGAAGGCTCCTCGCAGGAAGGCCGCGCGGTCCGCCCGGGCGGTGCCGGAACGGAACGGGCCTTCGATGGGCGGAGCGGTGTCCGCACGGTCGGCGGCAGTGTAGACCGTTTGCGGCGAGTCGGGAGGCGGTGGGGGGACACGTGCCCTGGCCGACATGTGAGTGCGGCGCATGGATGGCGTTGAAACGCGCACGCCCCGCGGTCAGCAGGCGCTTCACTGCTGCCTGGGAACGGCTCCCGGTCTGCCGGGAATCGTTCGCCGCGGCAGTTCGGTTCGTGCGCGTCGCGGCTCAAGCCGCTCCAACAGCAATGCGCTGGGCCTCCCTGTGGGAGGGACTTCAGTCCCGACGACGGAGGGTGTCAGTCGGCTTTTGGCTTCGTTTGTCGCGTCTGCATGACCGTCAACTCCCCACAAAGCGCCTGACACCCGCATTGCAGGTCGCTGACGCCGCTCCCGCAGCGGCGGATGCGCATGCGGCGGAGCCAGGCGAACTGCCGGGGCGAGAACCACGCATCTCGCCGTGTGGTCGCGAGCGCCTGGCAGGCCGCAAGCCTCCGTCTGCCACCGCTCGCTGCGGCAGCTCGCCGCGCTGCCGCGCTCAGTCTTCCGGCGGCTGGCAGGAGTCGCGCACGATCAGGTGCGGGCGCACGCTGGCCACCGCCAGCGATGGCGTGCCCTCGGGCTGGATCAGCATGGCCGCAGCGGTGCGGCCGGTGTCGCGGGTATGCCGGCGCACCGAGGTCAGCGAGGGCCACAGCCGCGAAGCCAGCGGGCTGTCGTCGTAGCCGATGATCGACAGCTGGCGCGGGATGTTGATGTTGGCGCGCAGGGCGACCTTGTACACGCCGGCGGCCATTTCGTCGTTGCCGGTGAAGATCGCGCTGGGCCGCTGCTTGCCCAGCAGCAGCTTTTCCGCGGCGGCCACGCCCGATTCGAAGGTGTAGCCGGCTTCGACGATGCGCGCCGGCGGCAGTTCGATGCCGCGCCGGGTCAGCGCGTCGATGAAGCCGGCGGTGCGCTCGTGCGCGGAGCGGTAGGCGCTGGGGCCGGTGATCAGGGCGATGTCGCGGTGGCCCAGCGACAACAAGTAGTCGGCGGCCTCGGCGGCGCCGTCGCGGTCGTGGGTGACCACCATCTGCGAGGTGTCGTCCAGCGGCAGCGAGGCGATGCGGGTGTAGCGCACGCCGATGCCGGCGAGCATGTCGGCCAGGGCCTGGTCCTCGGAGGCGCGCGGCACCAGGATCACCCCGTGCAGCTTCTGCTGCTGCACGAAGCGGCGCACGCCCTCAATGTAGCCGGGACTGCGACTGTCGCAAGGATGCACCACCAGTTCGAAGCTGGAGCCGCGCAGTGCGTCCAGCGCGCCGTACTGCATGTCCACGATGTACTGCGCGGTGGGGTTGTCGTAGACCATGCCGATCAGGAACGAGCGACGGAACGCCAGCCCGCGCGCCAGCGGGTCCGGCGCGTAGCCGACCTCGCGCATCAGCGCCTCGACCTTCTCGCGGGTGTCTTTGCGCACCAGCGGCGAGTTGTTGATGATCCGCGACACGGTCTTCTTCGACACCCCGGACAGGCGCGCGATGTCGTTGATCGTCGCGGCCTTGCCGTGGGCGGAAGCGGGAGCATCGACGGAACGGGGCTTGTTCGGCGCCATGGACGGAAAACCGGGCGAAAGAAAGGGGATTCTACTGGGTGTCATGTTCGCTCCAGCGCACGGTCACGGAAGCGGTGTAGGCGCACCGCCCCGGTGACCGGCCGCGGCGCTGCCAAGACAGGCAGCGGCGATCGGCGCGAACGGCCCGCGGTCACCCGCCTGGCGCGAGCCGGCGCCGCCGGGCCGGCTCAGGCGCGCAGCGCGCGCGGCAGCCACAGCGACAGTTCCGGGAAGAACGCCACGATCAGCAGCACGCACAGCGCCGCCAGCCAGAACGGCCAGATGGTGCGCATGCTCTGGGCCACGGTGATCTGCCCGATCGAGGTACCGATGAACAGCACCGAGCCCACCGGCGGGGTGATCAGGCCGATGCCGCCGGCCAGCACCATCACCAGGCCGAAATGGATCGGGTCGATGCCGTAGGCCTTGGCTACCGGCAGGAAGATCGGCGTGCAGATCAGGATCTTCGGCGCCAGGTCCATGAACATGCCCAGCAGCAGCAGCATCACCACGATCATCAGCAGCACCGTGTGCTGGCTGTGGGCGATGGACTGCAGGAAGTGCACCGCCGCCGCCGGCACCTGCAGGTAGGCCAGCAGCCAGCCGAACACCGCCGCGGTGGCGATCACGAACAGGATCACCCCGGTGGTGCGCGCGGCATGCGTCACCGCACCGAAGAACTCCGCCCAGCGCAGCTGCCGGTACAGCAGCGCGGTGACCAGCAGCGCGTACACCACCGCGATCGCCGCGCTCTCCACCGCGGTGAAGATGCCGGCGCGGATGCCGACGAAGATCAGCGCGACCAGGCCCAGGCCCGGCAGCGCGCCGACCAGGCGCAGCGCCACCGCGCGCCAGCCCGGGAACGCCTCGGTGCCGTAGCCGCGCGAGCGCGCCACCGCGTAGCCGGTGAGCATCATCGCCGCGGTCATCAGCAGCGCCGGGACGATGCCGGCGGCGAACAGGTCGGCGATCGACAGGCCGCCACCGGCCGCGGCCGAGAACAGGATCAGGTTGTGCGAGGGCGGCACCAGCAGCGCCACCAGCGCCGCGGTCATGCTGACGTTGACCGCGTAGTCGCGGTCGTAGCCGCGGTTGATCATCTGCGGAATCATGGTGCCGCCGACCGCCGAGACGTCGGCGATGGCCGAACCGGACACGCCGCCGAAGAACAGCGAGGACAGCACGCTGACCTGGCCCAGGCCGCCGCGCATGCGCCCGACCAGCGAGGACGCCAGCGCGATCAGGCGGTCGGAGATGCCACCGCGCAGCATCAGTTCGCCGGCGAAGATGAACAGCGGGATCGCGATCAGCGACGCCGAGCCGCTGCCGGCGGAGATCTGCTGCACCAGCACCACCGCCGGCAGGTCCAGATACAGCAGCGTGGCCAGCGCCGCCGTGCCCAGCGCATACGCCACCGGCACGCCGATCAGCAGCAGCACCACGAACAATCCCAACAGGATGGCGATGGCCATGCTCAGTTCCTCCCCATGGTGGCGCCCGGGCGCAGCACCCGCCAGGCCTGGTACAGCGCGAACACGCTCATCAGCGCGCCGCCGATCGACAGCGGCAGGTAGTTGATGCTCTGCGGCATCTGCGCGCCGGCCATCTTGATGTCCAGCCCGTCCAGCAGCAGCACCGCGCCCCACCACGCGATCACCGCACCGATGGCGGCCACCAGCAGCGGGCGCACCAGGTCGATGACGCGGCGCAGGCTGGCGTGCAGCGTCTCGGCCAGCAGGAAGAAGCCGAAGTGGCGGCGGGTGTGCACGCCGGCGGCGGCACCCAGGCTCATCGCCGTGCTCAGCAGCAGCAGCGTCACCGGCTCGGTCCAGCTCGGCGAGTCGTTGAGCACGTAGCGGGTGAACACCTGCCAGCCCTGCACCACCACCAGCCCGAGCAGGGCGGCGGCGGCGGTGCCGATGGCGAGGTTGGCGATCCGGTCCAGCAGCCGCTGCAGCGGCGGCACCGGGAGTTCGGGGGCGTGGTCGGTCATCGGCATGGGCTCAGGCGAAATCGCGAATGCGGCGGTAGAGGGCTTCGATCTCCGGCTGCTGCCGGTACTCGGCCAGCAGCGGCGCGGCGGCCTTGCGGAAGGCCGGCATGTCCACCTCGTTGATGGCCACGCCGTAGTCGATCACCTGCTGTCGCGCCTGCGCCTCGGAGGCGTCCCACAGCCGGCGCATCACCGTCACCGACTGCCGCGCCGTCTCCAGCACCAGCGCGCGCTGGTCCGGCGTCAGCGTCTCGAAGCTGCGCCGGGACATCACCAGCACGTCCGGCGCGTAGGAGTGATCGCTCTGCGACCAGTAGTGCGCGGCCTCGAAGTGGCGGCTGGACTGGAAGCTGCGCATGTTGTTCTCGGCGCCGTCGATCATGTGCGTTTCCATCGCCGAGAAGGTCTCGCCCAGCGACATCGGCGTGGGGTTGGCGCCGAGCATGCGCATCAGCTTGAGGAAGATGTCCGAGTTCGCCACGCGCAGCTTGAGCCCGTGCAGGTCCTTGGGCTGCCGCAGCGGATGCTTGGTGTTGTAGAAGCAGCGCGCGCCGGAGTCGTAGATCGCCAGCCCGACCAGGTCGCGCTGTTCGAAGCTGCGCAGGATGCTGTCGCCGACATGGCCGTCGATCGCGCGGCGCAGGTGCGCCACCGAGTCGAACACGTACGGCAGGCACAGCGCCTGGGTCAGCGGGAAGGCGTTGTTCAACGCACCGGAGTACACGCGGGTGATGTCGATGGCGCCGAAGCGCGCCATGTCGATCGCCTCCGCCTCGCGACCGAGCTGGCCGGAGTGATACTCGCGCAGGCGCAGGCGGCCGCCGGTCTTCTGCTCCAGGATCTGCCCGAACCAGCGTACCGCCTCCACGGTGGGGTAGTCGGCCACGTGCACGTCGGTGGCGGTGAGCAGGCGCGTACCGCTACCGCCGGCCTGCGCCAGCGCACCCAGCGGCACGCCGGCCGCGGCCGCCGCGGTCAGGCCCGCGCCCAGGAATCGTCTACGAGTGATCATGCTGCGCCCTCCCGCGCGTCATTGCCGTCGCCAGCCTAGGCCGCGACCGCCCTGCAGTGAAGTTCGCCGTAGCCGTCGAAGCGGATCGTCGCCTGCTGGCCGATGGCGATGTCGTGGATACCGGTGGCGTTGCCGGTGGCGATCAGCTCGCCGCGGCGCAGCGGCCGGCCGCGCCTGGCCGAGCGCGCCAGCGCGAACGCGAACGCCGCACGCAGGCCGCCCGGCAACAGCGTGGCGCCGCCGGTGCCCACGCACTGGCCCTCGATCCAGGTCTCGGCACGCAGCGCGGTCTCGTCCAGCGCGGTCCAGTCCGGCACCTGCGGCCCCAGCAGCAGGCCGTTGTTGTTGCCGAAATCGGAGATCACCACGCGCGGCCCCAGCTGGTTGATCGTGGCCAGCGGGCTGCTCGCCACTTCGACGCCGACGAACAGCGTCGCCGGCACCTGCGCCGCCTGCTGTGGAGTCCAGTCCAGCTGATCGGCGGGCACGTCCGCGTCCAGGCGCAGCACGTACTCGGCCTCGACCGCGCCGAAGCCGCCGTCGAACACCGGAATGTCCGTTGTTCCACCGGTGGCATTCCACAGCGCAGTCGCGAAGATCGGGCCGAGCAGGCGCTCGTCCCCGGAGTGATCGCGACGCTCGGCGGCGATGTAGCCGACCTTCCAGCCGACCACACGGTCCGGCCATTGCGCGATCGCCAGGTCCTGCACGCGGTAGGCGGTCTCCAGATCGTCGGGGATGACACCGGGGAAATCGGGCAACGAGCGGCCCTGGCGACGGGCCTGGACGAAGCGGGCCGCGATGTCGGCCAACGCGGGCGGTGGCGTCTGCGACGGGCCGGAAGGAAGGCTCAAGGGCATCTCCGCAAGGAATGTGGGGGATCGGAATTGCTGCGCCGCGCATCGACAGCGCGTTGCGCCGTTGTATATGGTAAACCGGTGTCATTGGCAATGTGCGGTGCGGCAAAAGGCCGGGAATCGGGAATCGGGAATCGGGAATCGGGAATCGGGAATCGGCAAAGGCAAAGGCAAAGGCAAAGGCAAAGGCAACAGCAACAGCGATACAGCGCCATGCGGTGGCGCAGGCGGCGCGCACACTGGGGCCATCGTGCCCTCGGCCACGCGCCGCAGGTTTCTTCCATCCACGACGAGATCTCGATGATGCCAGCCCGACTCCTCGCCACCCGCCTACGTCCCGCCGAACCACTGTCCCCATCCTGCGGCAGGCGCCGGCCCCGCTCCGGCATCGCCCTGCTGGCGGCGCTGTGCCTATCGCTGGGCGCCCTCGGCCCGGCGGCAGCGGCCGAGCGGCCGGCCAGCGAGAGCGCCG
>NZ_AQOK01000002.1:0-2131 GCF_000364645.1 Xanthomonas sp. SHU 308
TTGCATCGAGGTGATATATGGATATTAAATTCACCCTGGCTGCTTGCCTTGCACTGCTTTTCGCTATGGGTAACGCGCGAGCGGAAAACGGGTGTCCGCCTGGGCAGATTCCGGCCCAAGCAAATGGCAACATGGCGTCCTGTGGCCCTATACCGCCTGGCTATTATCAACAACAGCCAGCTCCGCCACCGCGCCCACTCGGGAAGTGGCTCAAAACGTGGGGCGCGGTTGCGGGTGATGATATCACTCAATTTGGCGTGTCGACAGGCAAACTAAGTAAAGCGGATGCCGAGAAGGATGCTTTGCAAAAGTGCCAGAATGCCAGCTCTCACCGATGCCGCATTGTTCATGCTTATGAGAATCAATGTGTAGTGGTAGTTACGCCCCCAGGGGAAGGAGTGGCGAGCGTTGACTCGGGCTTTCCACTTGCGGAAATAAGTAGGAAAGCAATTATACGTTGTCAGAAAAATAACGCCGGCAAGGAGTGTACTATTGGTTACTCCAATTGCACTGAGCAGATTTTTCAGAAATTCTAGGCGATAAGATGCGTTTTTTTGCTGAGTCAGTCGCCGAGAATAATAGCCGACCAACTTAAGCTATGGGAGGGATTCAGATGGCGCTCAACCGTTATCTTACCTTCGCTACGTTTTTCTTGGTAGGTGCTGCGTCTGCAGAAAGTGGTTGCCCACCTGGGCAACTCCCGGCGCAGGCAAATGGCGCAATGGCCTCGTGTACACCTGTTCCTCCTGGCTACTACCAACAGCAGGCTCCTGCGCCACAGCCTTTGGGCAAGTGGATCACGACATGGGGTGCTATCGCGATGGGATCAATAGACAATACGACAAATTATGGGGTCACCACGGGCAAATTATCCAAGGCAGAAGCCGAGGCCGATGCACTCAGGCGCTGCGCCTCTCATGGGGAAAAGGACTGCCAAATCGCCTTGAGTTATCACAACCAATGCGCCGCAATTGCAGAACCGCAAACGAATGGGTTGCCTCTGGCTATTGGTCTAGTCAGCTTTTCTGGTGGCGTGACCATTACTGATGCAATACAGAGAGCTCAAGCTCATTGCAGAAAAGCCAACGCTGCAACGTCAGAGGCCGATTGCAAGGTGATTTACAAAGCCTGTACGGAGCAGATATTCGAGAAATTTTGAGTTTCGATGGAATGCGCATGAAGATCAGCCTCCTTTTTACTATGCTCCTTTTAACCAACACAGCAGATGCAGAAAATGGATGCCCGCCTGGTCAGTTGCCGGCCCAGGCCAGTGGTGCGATGTCTTCATGCACGCCAATTCCGCCTGGTTACTATCAGCAGCAACCTACGCCGCCTCCCCGTCCTAGCGGCAAATGGATTAAGACCTGGGGTGCGATTGCGATCGGCACAGTCGATTCAGTGCCGTACTACGGCGTTCCAACTGGGGCAATGTCCGAATCGGAAGCCAAGATCCAGGCGTTAGCTCGATGTGCAAAAAAAGGCGCACAGAACTGCAAGGTGGCTCTGGTTTATCAAAATCAATGCGCTGTCATTGTCGAGCCGCAGATTAATGGGCAGCCAAATCCGGATGGTTTTATTCAGTTTGCTGGTGGTCCAACTAAAGAAAAGGCAGTCGAGACTGCTTCAGAGGGGTGCGAACGCAGGAATCCCGGAGCAACATGCAAGGTGATATATCAGGCATGCTCAGAACCAGTATTTGAGAAGTATTGATCGCTTTTCCCGTGTTGATTGGTTCAAGGGCCTGGACTTTCCGTCAAGCGTCTCAGCAAGGAGAAACTCATGAAGAAGCGTGGACTGTTCGAGGCTTGCTATTATTTGGTTTTTCCATCCAGCCAATGGCACAATCTGGCGGCTAGTACGAAACCATTCTCTACAACAACCCCTTCCTCTTCTGCACAGTAGGCGTTCCCAGCGATTGTTGGACGCCTATCAATCCCGCCACGGGCTCTAACGGGGTGAGCAAGGGCCCGCAGACTCCAACCAAGACCTCTTCCGCCACCGCACGCCCCCATCTACTCAATACGTAATCGGACCTGGCCTCATGCGACAAACACTATCCGCTGAGAAGTGGCAGCAGTCAGTGCAGCATGTACGGGCGTTGCTGACCCTTTGCCTCTTGACGCTCTCGCTG
>NZ_AQOK01000003.1:0-6210 GCF_000364645.1 Xanthomonas sp. SHU 308
CCGGCCGCCTGCTGCCGCGCCTGGCGGCGTTCGCGCTGGTAGTCGGCCTCGCGGCGCAGGTAGGCCAGGCTGTCGGGCAGGCCCTGCAACGCCGGCGCCAGCGGCGGCGACTGCAGTTGCGCAGCCAGCCAGGCGCGCGGTTCGCCCATGGCGGCCAGGTCCCCGGGACGGGCGCCCAGGCCGAAGCGGTTGGCGGCGCTCAAGCTCTCGCGGCGGATCATGCGGCGCTCCGGTGATGGCGACAGCCTTGCAAACGCGCAGCACGGGCCGCGGTTGACCGGCCGGTGGCGGCGTTGCGCCTGGCCGCCCTGCGACCTCCCGCCGGAGCGCGGCGCGGGCACAAAAAAGGCCCGGCACAGCGGCCGGGCCTTCAGGGACGCGTCGCAGGCGCGCTTACTTGATCAGGCGCAACGCGAACGGGTAGCGGTAGGCGACGCCGTCGTTGGCCTTGATGCCGGCCAGGATGCAGAACACCAGGTTCACCACCCACACCACCGGCATCAGCAATCCGCCGATGACGATCACGCTGAGCACCACGCAGATCACGTACGCGATGGCGACGGTGATCTGGAAATTCAGCGCTTCCTTGGCCTGGTCGTTGAGGAAGGACTTGGCCGGATTGTCCTTGTTCACCAGCCAGATGATCAGCGGCACGATGAAGCCGGCGATGATCCCGGACAGATGGGTGATCAGCGCGACAGTGCGATCTTCCTGGGGGCCTGCCGAGGCCGGCGGCGGCGGCGGGGCAGTGACGTTGTCGAATTCGCTCATCGGTATTCCGTTCCTTTGGTGGTGAGGGGACAAGACGTTTGGCGCGTCACTCTCGGCGGCTGGCGCAGCGCTGTCAAGCCAAGCCGGCAAGGCGGGAAGACGCCTCGACGGGCTCAAGGATCGCCCGCTCGGCAACCGCGGCGCTGATCCGACGCCCCATACGGCAGCGGATCGCGCTAGCGGCGACCGAGCATGGCCTTGGCCGCCACGTATAGGCTGACGCCCATCGCCACAAGCAGCATCACGACCAGCAGCCACCCGAACACGAGCACGGCACCGAAGATCAGCACGCTCGGCGCCAGCAAGACCGCACTCAGCAGGGACAGGCCGAAGCCCATCCGCATGGCCTGGCGCGCGTGTTCGGCGACGAACGGCTGCCTGCCCCGCATCGCCCACCATTGCGCGCCCGGCAACAGCCACAGCAACAGCAGCCACCACAGCGCGTCGCCCAGGTGCACATTGCAGGCGGCGAACAAGCCGATCCACATCGACAGATACGCAAATGCCGCCAGCGCCCGCTCCCACGCGGGCGCGGGGCCGTCGGCGATCGTGTTCTCGGTGTCGCTTGCCTACATGGCTGTGCGTCCTTGCGCGCTGCCTGCGTCGCGGCGCTCAGTCGTTGCCGGCCACCGTCATCCGACCGACCAGCACCGCACCGATGTGCACGTGCGAGCGCACGTCGATGTCGGCGCCGACCGCCTCGATGTCCTGGAACATCTGCCGCAGGTTGCCGGCGATGGTGATCTCGTCCACCGGATAGGCGATTTCGCCGTTCTCGATCCAGAACCCGCCGGCGCCGCGCGAGTAATCGCCGGTGACCGGGTTGACGCCGTTGCCCATCAGGTCGGTGACCAGCAGGCCGCGCGGCAGGCCCTTGAGGATGGCCTGCAGATCCACTGCGTTGGCTGCCACCTGCAGGTTGTGCACGCCGCCGGCATTGGCGGTGGTCTGCAGGCCCAGCTTGCGCGCCGAATAGCTGCCCAGCACGTAGCGCTGCAGCACGCCGTCGCGCACCAGCGGCGCCTCGCGGGTGGCCACGCCCTCGCCGTCGAAGGCGGCCGAGCGCAGGCCGCGGCGCAGGTGCGGCCGTTCGTCGATCGCGAACCATTCCGGGAACAGGCGGGTGCCGGCGCTGTCGAGCAGGAAGCTGGCGCGGCGATACAGCGCGCCGCCGGACACCGCGCCAAGCAGATGCCCGATCAGCGAGCGCGCCATCTCCGGCGCGAACAGCACCGGCACCTCGCCGGTCGGCAGCGAGCGCGGCTGCAGCCGCGCCACGGTGCGCTCGGCGGCACGGCGGCCGATCGCCGAGGCGCGTTCCAGGTCCTCGCGTGCCAGCGCGCTGCTGTACCAGCCGTCGCGCTGCATGCCGTCGCCCTGCCCGGCGATCAGCGTGCAGGCGATCGAATGGTGGGTGCTGCGCTCGCAGCCGACGAAGCCGTGCGAATTGGCATAGACCGACAGGCTCTCGCTGCTGCCGGCCGAGGCGCCGTCGGAATTGCTGATCCGCGCATCGGCGTCGCGACCGGCGGCCTCGCAGGCCAGCGCCAGGTCGATCGCCTCCTCGGCCTGCAACGGCCACGGATGCCAACGGTCGTAATCCGGCTGCGCGCGCGCCATCAGCGCCGCCTCGGCCAGGCCGGCGGCCACATCGTCCTCGGTGTAGCGGGCGATGGCGCAGGCCTGGGCCACGGTGGCCTCCAGGCTGGACTCGTGCAGATCGGCGGTGCTGGCGCTGCCCTTGCGCTGGCCGAAGTAGACGGTGACGCCGATGCCGCGGTCGCGGGTGGATTCCACGGTCTCCACCGCGCCCAGGCGCACGTTGACGTCCAGCCCGCGGTCTTCGCTGCAGCTGACCTCGGCCTGGCTGGCGCCGAGCGCGCGGGCGCGCGCCAGCAGCCGCTCGGCGATGTCGGACAGGCGCTCCAGGCGCTGCTGGCTGTCGTCGCGGTGCAAATCGGGGGTGATCGCGTTCAATGCTTTATCCTTGTTGTGCGAATCCCTTCGCCCCTGTCCGGCCGTCCTGGCCGGATGTGTTGATTTGATTTCCAGCCCGATCGAGTAGTACGAGCATGCGCGGACGCGACGAAGACACCGGTGAATTCCGCGGCGAAAGCCGCAGCCAGCAACGCCGCGAGGCGCTGGAAGTGCTGAGCCTGGGCGAGAAGCTGGTGGCGCTGACCCCGGCGCAGCTGGCCAAGCTGCCGGTGCCCGAGTCGCTGCTGCCGCACATCGCCGAGACCAAGCGCATCACCTCGCACATCGCGCACAAGCGGCAGCTGGCGTTCCTGGCCAAGCAGATGCGGCGCGAGGACGAGGCGGTGCTGGAGGCGATCCGCGAGGCGATGGACGTCAACAGCGACAGCGCGCGCCGCGAAGTGGCGGCCATGCATCGGGTGGAGGACTGGCGCGAGCGGCTGCTCGCCGAAGGCGACACCGCGCTGGCCGAACTGCTGGCCGAGCATCCCGACGCCGACCGCCAGCGGCTGCGCCAGCTGGTCCGCAACGCCAAGGACGAGCGGCTGAAGAACAAGCCGCCGCACGCTTACCGCGAGTTGTTCCGGGAGCTGCGCGAGATGATCCTGGGGGGTGCGTCGGGAATGGGGAATGGAACATCGGAATCCGAAGAAGCCGAGGACGACGCGGCGTTCGACGACACGCGCGACTGAGGCGCGGCAACGTCGGCTGCCACGCACAACGGACGACACGCTCCCAGCCCAGCGAGCGCGGCGCACGATGAACCTGTCCGCCAGCCCTGCAACGCCGCAGCCCACCGAGGCGCCCGCTTTGCCCATTCCCGATTCCCGATTCCCCACTCCCGGCTCCTAGGCCGTCCCGCCCACGGTCAGCCCGTCGATCAGCAGCGACGGCTGGCCCACGCCCACCGGCACGCTCTGCCCGTCCTTGCCGCAGACGCCGACGCCCTCGTCCAGCGCCAGGTCGTGGCCGATCATGCGCACCTTCTGCATGGTCTCCGGGCCGTTGCCGATCAGGGTGGCGCCCTTCACCGGCGCGGTGACCTTGCCGTCCTCGATCAGGTAAGCCTCGGTGGCCGAGAACACGTACTTGCCGCTGGTGATGTCGACCTGGCCGCCACCGAAGTTGACCGCGTACAGGCCCTTCTTCACCGAGCGGATCATCTCCTCGGGATCGTGCTGGCCGGCGCGCATGTAGGTGTTGGTCATGCGCGGCATCGGCAGGTGCGCGAACGATTCGCGGCGGCCGTTGCCGGTCGGCGCCACGCCCATCAGCCGCGCGTTGAGCGTGTCCTGCATGTAGCCGACCAGCACGCCGTCCTCGATCAGGGTGGTGCAGTTGGTCGCGGTGCCCTCGTCGTCGACGTTGAGCGAACCGCGGCGGCCGTCCAGGGTGCCGTCGTCGACGATGGTGACGCCGGGCGAAGCCACGCGCTGGCCGATGCGGCCGGCGTAGACGCTGGTGCCCTTGCGGTTGAAGTCGCCTTCCAGGCCATGACCGACCGCCTCGTGCAGCAGCACGCCGGGCCAGCCCGGGCCCAGCACCACCTGCATCACCCCGGCCGGCGCCGGCACCGCCTCCAGGTTCACCAGCGCCTGGCGCAAGGCCTCGCGGGCGAAGGCTTCCGGACGACCGTCGGCGAACAGCGTGGCGTAGTCGTAGCGGCCGCCGCCGCCGGCATAGCCGGATTCGCGGCGGCCCTGCTGTTCGACGATCACCTGTACGTTCAGCCGCACCAGCGGGCGCACGTCGGCGGCGAGCACGCCGTCGCTGCGCGCCACCAGCACCGTGTCCACGCCGCCGGACAGGCTCACCATCACCTGCTGCACGCGCGGGTCGGCGGCGCGCAGGTATTGGTCCAGCCGCCGCAGCAGCTCCACCTTGTGCGCGTTGTCCATCGCGTCCACCGGGTCCAGCGCCGGGTACAGCGCGCGGCCGCCACCGCGCTGCAGCGCGTGCGCCGGCTGCGCGCCGCCGTCGCGGGAGATGGCCCGCGCCGACTGCGCGGCAGCCAGCAGCGCATCGCGGTGGATGTCGTCGGAATAGGCGAAGCCGGTCTTCTCGCCGGAGATCGCGCGCACCCCCACGCCCTGCTCGATGGAGTGGGCGCCATCCTTGACGATGCCGTCCTCCACGCTCCAGCTCTCGCGCCGCGAATGCTGGAAATACAGGTCGCCGAAATCGATGCCGGGGCCGAGCAGCGTGCCGAAGGCGCGCTCCAGGCTGGTGGCATCCAGGCCGGCGGGAAGCAACAGGCGGGTTTCGGCAAGACTCAGGGCGTGATCGTTCATGGGCTCAACATGGGGGAGGAAGGCGCGCAGCGCAAGCGGGGGCGGCACAGTCTGAACACAGCAGGCGCGCGGGAAGCGCTGCTGTCTCCAGGCAATGCACGGCATCCCATGCACGCGCAGGGCGCCGCGCCACTGCCATCCTTGCGACCGGCGTCGCGCGCAACCGCCGCCGTCCCCACTCCCGGCTTTCAACAGCCGCAGGCTGGTCATCCCCAATCCCGGCTTTTCAGGGCTTCCCGGACGCAGCCGGCGGCGTCGCGGCAGGCGCCGCCGGCGGGCGCGCCGACTCGCGCTCGATCACGTCCACCTTGGGATCCTTCCACGGCCCGGTGACCCGGTAGGTGCGCGCGCCGATGTTGCCCAGCGGCTTGCCCAGCACCGCGTTGGCGGCGGCGCCGACCGCCGCGCCGACCGGCCCGCCGGCCACCGCGCCGACCACGGTCAACAGGTTGCCGGACTTGGGATTGACGTCGATGGTCTGGTCGAACTGCTGGGCGCGCAGGTCGGCCTCGCCGCGCACCTTGATCTCCGCGGCCGGGCCATCGATGACCAGGTTGTCGCTGCGCGCCAGGCCGTCGCCGAAACGGATCTGGCCGTCGATGCGGTTGAAGGCGAAGCCCTTGGAGAAGAAGTCGCGGAAATCGAACATCAGCCGCCGCGGCAGTTGCGCCACGCTGAGCAGGCCGAGCACGCGTCCGGCGCCCGGGTTCAGTTCCAGCAACTGCCCATTGCGCGCGGCCACGTCGAGCTGCCCCTGCACCGTGGCCAGTTGCAGGCCGGACGGCGTGCCCGGCCAGGCGGCGCTGAGCGTCAGCTGGCCTTCGCCGCCGCGCACCTGCCCGCCGAAGTCCAGGTTCTCCATCAACTCGCCCAGGTCGCGGCTGTCGACGTTGGCATTGAGCTGGGTGCGGGCGGTGGCGCCCTTGCCGCGCCAGTCGCCGCTGATGTCGATCTTCTGCTTGTCCGAACGCAGGTGCAGCTGGTCCACCTGCATGCCGTCGGCGAGCTTGCGTGTGCGCAGCGAGGCCGCGCCGAGGGTCATCGCGCCGAAGCGCAGGTCGTCCACGTCCAGCGCCAGCGCCGGGATCGTGGCCGGGTCCAGGCTGTCGGCGAACGGGCCGGCCGGGACCGGGCCGGCGCTGCCGGCGACTCCGCTGTCGGCGGGCGTGGC
>NZ_AQOK01000004.1:0-19161 GCF_000364645.1 Xanthomonas sp. SHU 308
CGCGCCCGCGACTGGGCCGAGCTGCGCCCGGAATGGGCGCTGGCCGGCTGCCAGGCCTTCATCGCCGCGCCGCGCGCGCGCACGGCCGGGCGCGACCTGGCAGGACGCGCCTTCCTGCACGACTACGATTGGCGGCGCGACGAAGGTTTCGGTGTGATGGAATTGATCCTGACCGCACCGGTCGTGGTCGCCAGCTGGATCAGCCTGCAGTACTACGGCTCGACCGTCGCACCCGAGGTCTTCGGCGCGGGCAACAAGCTGCTGCACAACGTCACCGGCGGCATCGGCGTGGTCGAGGGCAACGGCGGCCTGCTGCGCGGCGGGCTCCCGTGGCAATCGGTCCACGACGGCGAACGGCTCATCCACGAACCGCTGCGGCTGTCGGTGCTGATCGAAGCACCGACAGACGCGATCACCGACATCCTCGAACGCCATCCGCAGGTTCGCGCGCTGTTCGACAATCGCTGGCTGCATCTGTTTGCGCTGGACGACGACGGGCACATGGCTTGGCGCTACACCGGCGAGTTGCGCTGGGAGGCGTGTCCTGGCGATGCGCGATTCAAGCGCAGCGCCGTGCCGGCACACGCGTGACCGGATGTCACCTGGTCACATCGACCCAGCTGTCGACGTTCCTGCACCTGATGCGGGTGGCTGCCTGGGGACGCGTCAGATCATGGATCGCATCGGCGACAAGTGGAGTCTCTACATCGTCGCCACGCTGGCGAACGGCCCGCAGCGCTTCAACGCATTGAAGCGTGGCATCGACGGCATTTCCCAGCGCATGCTGACGCTGACCCTGCGCGGACTGGAACGCGACGGATTGGTCACGCCCACGCTGTATCCGACGATTCCTCCGCGCGTCGATTACGCACTGACCGACCTTGGACGCACGCTATTGAAGCCGGTCATGGCGCTGGTCCATTGGGCGAACGAGAATCAACGCGCCATTGCCGAAGCGCATCGACGTTTCGACGAGGCGCCGGAGCAAGATCAGGTCTTGGTTCAGGGCGACGTCTACCAGCGGCGTTAGTCAGACTCCGTTTTCGTGGGGCGCGACTGGAAGAAGCAACTGCCAGTAAGCGACATCCACCCAATGGCCGAGCTTGTAACCGACCTGCTCGAAGTGCGCGACCTTCTTGAACCCCAGCGCCTCGTGCAGCCGGGCACTTGCATCGTTCGGTTGAGCGACACCGCCGATGACTGCGTGCAACTCCAGCCGTCGCAGTGTTTCCAGCAGCGCGCCATACAGGAAAGCGCCCAGCCCTCGCCCGCGATGCCCATCAGCCAGGTAGATCGTGGATTCCACCGAACGCTGGTACGCCTTTCTCGCTCTCCATTGTGTGGCGTAGGCATACCCGGCAACCTCGTCGCCCACCAGCGCCACAAGCCACGGAAGGCCGACGCTCTGTACGTCTTCAATGCGCCTGGCCATGTCGGCCGACGTCACGGCATCCAGTTCGAACGTGACGCACGTGTTGGCGATGTAGTGGTTGTAGATGTCCGCGATGCGCTGGGCATGCACGGGACTGGCCGAAACGATGGTCGCTGTCACGGTCACCGGCTTCCTTTGTTGATGGCCTGGATCACAGCCGCTTCGACATGCAGACGGCGCTGGACGGACAGAGGCGTTCGAACTGGCTCGACGCCCCGACCAGCGGCGGCACCTGCCCCCGGTCGCACTGCACGTAGCCCATGGCGGCGAACACATCCTGCGCCGTCGTGGTCAGCAGATACAAGGCAAGCACCTCACGCTGCACAGCCAGGCGCTCCGCCTCCCGAACCAGCCGACGCCCGAGGCCATCACCGCGATGCCCCTCCGCGACGCACAACGAACGCAGCACGCCATGTTCGCCATGGAATTCGACAGCCACGGTGCCGAGCAACCCACCCCGACGCGCGGCAAGGAACTGTCGCGACGCGTGACCGGCGATCAGGTCGGAGGTGGGCAACCCCGAGGACTGCAGCAGTTCTTCCGTCTGCGGATCGAACTGCGCCAGGCTGATCACCACGTCCATGACATCACCTCGGTATGTGCAGAAGAACGACACGGCGGTTGGCGACTGCCTGGCGATGCGCCGTCGGCGCCGCATGAGCCGTGCCCACGCTCATGTCGCAGCCATCCCGCATCGAATCGTCAAGCGTCAGCAAATCCGTCGCTCTCCACAACCTGCGTCGCCGCCGCAGCAGTTCTCGGTCAGGTAATCGAGCAGGCGCGTCATCGTGTCGAACTCGGCGCGATAGCAGACCGTCCTGCCCCGTTGCTCGGCGCGGATCATTCCGACAGCAGCCAACTCCTTCAGGTGGAAGGACAGGGTCGGCCCCGGCAGGGTCAGCGCGCTGGCGATCTCGCCCGCCAGCTTGCCCGCCGGTCCGGCCTGGACGAGCAGCCGGAAGATGGCCAGACGGGTCTCGTGGCCCAATGCCGACAAGGCCTTGGTTGCGGTCAAATGTTCCATTATTTTAGAATAATTGAATTAATCAACCCAGGCAATCCATCATGGACCTTCCCAATCTGGATGCAACGCTTGCGCCCGCAGCGGATCGCGCGCGCCTGGCCGCCGGCGATGCCGAGCACAAGCCGCGCATCCTGATCCTGTATGGATCGCTGCGTCCGGAGTCCTACAGCCGAAAGCTGGCACTGGAAGCGCAACGGCTGCTCGACTACTTCGGCGCCGAGACCCGCGTTTTCGATCCGCACGACCTGCCCATGGTCGATGCCGTCGGCCCGGACCATCCGAAGGTGCAGGAACTGCGCGCCGCTTCCCTGTGGTCGGAAGGCCAGGTCTGGGTGAGCCCCGAACGTCATGGCGCGGTGTCGTCGGTCTTCAAGAACCAGATCGACTGGCTGCCCCTGCAGGAAGGCAGCGTCCGCCCGACGCAGGGACGCACGCTCGCGGTGATGCAGGTCTGCGGTGGATCGCAATCCTTCAACGTGGTCAACGCGCTGCGCCTGCTTGGTCGCTGGATGCGGATGGTGACCATCCCGAATCAGTCGTCGGTGCCCAAGGCCTGGCAGGAGTTCGACGCCAATGGCCGCATGAAACCATCGGCGTACTACGACCGCGTGGTGGACGTCATGGAGGAACTGGTGAAGTTCACCTATCTGGTGCGCGGCCGCAGCGACTACATGGTCGACCGCTACAGCGAGCGCAAGGATACGCAGGCCGCCGCTGCACTGGCGGCGGCCGCAGGCGCGGTCGAAGCCAGCCAGGCGGCAAAGACCGCGCCATGAAGGCCGTGATCTGCCACAACCCGGAATGCGGCACCTCGCGCAACACCTCGCCCTGATCCGTCACGCGGGAGCACTCCCACAGGTCGTCGAATACCTCAAGATGCCTCCAAGCCGGAAGCGACTTGTGGAGCCGATCGCCGCATCCGGGCTGACGGCACGAGAGGTTCTTCGGGAGAAAGACACGCCGTATCACTCGCCGAAGCTACGGCATCCCGAGTTGACGGACAGCGACCTGCTGGACGCGATGCTGGAAGGCGAGCCGGAACACGACCGAAATGCCAAGCCTGCTTCAGGGCGCGCCGATCAGCCAGCGCCGCCCACGAAGGAGGTCACCTCACTCCCACTCCATCATCAACAGGCCACCCAAACCCGCATGGTTAAAGGGAATGGCGTAGATCGACATCAGGCCTTACCGTCGCTTTTACCGTCAAAGGCGCAAATCTTTTACTGGCGCGGGTTATGGAGCGATTTGCGCGGCAGCGACACCTGCGACCTTATCGTCGATCAGGTTGCATCTTAGCGCGCTCGAACCCGCCCTGAAACCCCTGCTCTTCGCCTGATTACGGGGTCATCCCACCGAGTGATCTGGCCGCCTGCGCAAGCCCTCCTAGGATGGCATCGCAAACACGCGGTGAGAAGTCCTTCGGCAAGTCGGCTTGCACTTCGGCAATGGCCGCTGGTGTGCGTACAAGAAGTTCTTCGATGATCGGCTCGGCGGTGGATGCATAGCCAACTTTCTGCGAGGTAGTGTTGAAGTGTCTGCGCTGGATGCCGTGCATCTCGTAGTGGCGGTTCTTGCCGAGCAGCGCCATCGCCAACTTGATCTCATATGGTGACCACTGGTTGGGGCCCTCGCCCAACACCGGGTAGACCGACATCACGTCATACAGCGGTGCCAGTTGAAAACGACCGCGTGCCAAAAGCTGGATGCTGAAGTTCTTGGCGTGGCCATCGGGTGCGCGCAGCAACCAGAACAGCACCTGCGCGGCCATCAACGTCGTCATGTCGGCTTCGGCGTTCACCGATTGCCGGAGCGTGCCAAACAAGGCCTTCAGCCCTGGGCCGCCCTCGTTCTCGTACTTGCGCAATGGCGAGCACCCCTCCACCTGGCAAAAGTCTTCCTGTGGCAAACGCATGAGCCACTGTCCATTGGGTGCGACGCGCCGGTCGAAACGCTCCACCACCAGCACGCGCTGCTGGCCGAAGGTCGCGATGCGGGCGTCCGCCACTGGCAACCCATAGGCCTTCAGCAGCCGCAGGCACAGCCATTCGTTGTCGACGGACGTGCTGAAGTCCGCACGCCGCCCGCCCATCAGACCGAGCGGAAGCTTGAAGATATGGCTGGTCGGCGTGGCCCCCCGCGGCGCGAGCCACTGCCCATCCCACCAGAGGAAAGCCGTCTTCTCCTGCGCACCTGCCAGCGAGATGCGAAATTCCGCATCCGGGTCCCGGCCCGCAGCGAAGGCCTGCGGCGAAACGGTTCCGATCAAGTGGCGTTCGATATCCTCCTCGGACAACGGCACCCCCTCTATACGATCAAAACCTGCAGGCACCTCATCCTCATCCAGGATCTGGACGGCGCCCATGCAATCGCGCCCGATGGCCTTCAGCAAGTCGAACGGCTCGGTCGAACCGGTTTTGAATCGCTCGGCCACGCGGCGACGGATACCGTCGCTGTCCGGCAGCAGGTTGTCAAAATAGTTGGCGACCTTCTCGCCCTTGACCGGGAGGTTCTGCAGGTTGAACGGCAGTGACAAGGACAGAGGTCGGCCCAGGTCAGCAGCCAGCCAGTCCGCGTCGTACTGCAGTTCCATCTCTCCGCGAGCGGGAATCGTCCATCGACCAACGCGAACCCCGTTGGTCCAGATAGACAGGCTGCGGCTGCGTGATCGGCGCCCCATGTCACCACTCCGTGGTCGGCGCCGGCGACACCGCGACCTCGCCCCGGGCCCCCACCGCCAACTCCAGGCCCAGCGCTGCGCACCATGCAAGCAGTTGCTCCACGCTCAGTTCGTGGGCGTGGAGTTCCAGATGAGAGACCCGCGACTGGCTCAAGCCAATGCGCGCTGCCAGCGCCGACTGGGTCAGGCCGTGAGTCTTACGTGCGGCCTGCAGCATCAAGCCGAGTTGGGAGGCAGTGACCAGAGGAAGTGACGTGGCTGGCATGGCGAGTACCCGGTATCCAGATATTCGCAAGATAGCTGAAAAACAGATATACGTCAAATATCTGAATTACAAATAAATGTCTGTGTGCGCTTAGTCGGTGTTGCCGGCCCGCCGCGCAGTCGATTGGCTCATACCAAGCTGCTCATTGTTGGGAGGCGCACGTCTTAGGCGCAGACTTGCTTGCAGAAGATTCCGATCAACTGGAGCTAATATCTTGCTGGGGAGTAACCGGGCGTAATCAATACCACGGCGGTGCAGCAGAGGGGATTCCATGGACGAGGCCAAACCGGAAGATTCGACCATCGTGGCCGAACTGAAGATCGACGTCACCCTGATCGCCAAATTGAACTTGGCGGATTTTCAGAATGCGGTCCCGCTGATCCGGGATCTCTCCCTAATCAACGAGACCGACCAGTCGCATGAACAGGTCGAGTTGCTCCTGACTTCCGACCCGCCCTTCTTGAAGCCACGCCGCTGGCGAAT
This sequence comes from Xanthomonas sp. SHU 308, assembly GCF_000364645.1. Classification (NCBI taxonomy): domain Bacteria; kingdom Pseudomonadati; phylum Pseudomonadota; class Gammaproteobacteria; order Lysobacterales; family Lysobacteraceae; genus Xanthomonas; species Xanthomonas sp. SHU 308. Next base: position 5,882 of record NZ_AQOK01000004.1, read on the forward strand.
CGATGCGCTTGCGGCACGGTCTCGCTATCCCATCCGCGACCTGGATCTGAACCTGGATGGCGGACTGCTGGCACGGTTGACCGAAGCGGAGATGGCCACGGTCTCGCTGGAATTGCGCGCAGCAGATGCGGATGCATCCACCCCAGCCCTTGCGCAACGTGATGTCCGTCTGGAGTTGCTGCCTCGCAATCAATGGGGCGGCATCTCGCATCTGCCCGACTTGGTCGCCGCGTTCGTGCAGCCCAACGATCCTGCCGTGGATAGGCTGCTCAAACGCACAGCGGAGGTTTTGCGTCAACATGGTCGCACCCCTGCGCTGGACGGGTATGCCGGTGGCGCCAAGCGTGCCTGGGAACTGGCATCGGCCCTATGGGGAGCCGTGGCTGCCATGCAGTTGGACTACGCGTTGCCTCCCGCCAGTTTCGAGCAGGCGGGCCAGAAGGTGCGCAGTCCCGGCCAGATCGAAAGCTCGGGCCTTGGAACCTGCTTTGACCTTGCCCTGCTGTTCTGTGCCGCACTCGAACAAGCAGGATTGAACCCACTGCTGGTCTTCACCGAAGGCCATGCCTTCGCCGGCGTCTGGCTTCAATCCGCAGAATTCTCCACCACCGTCGTCGACGATGTGACCGCCCTGCGCAAACGCCTCAGGCTCAAGGAACTGGTTCTATTTGAGACCACGCTGATCACCCAGCGCCCCACGGCCCCTTTCAGCTATGCCACCGAACGCGGCGCTCAGCAGGTGGACGAGACTCAGGATGAGGGATTCCGCTTGGCCGTCGACATCCGCCGGGCACGTCTGCAGCGCATCAAGCCATTGGCCAGTGCGGAGGCCCCGGTTACCACTGCGCCAGACACTGAAGTTTCTTCATCGACGCCTGCGCTGCCAAAGTTCGAAGACGCGCCGGACCTGCCCGATAGCCCCCCGGCCAATGCAGAAGATGCCAGCCAGCTCGACCCCAAGGACAGGCTGCTCCGCTGGCAACGCAAACTACTGGACCTTTCTCTTCGCAACAACCTGCTCAACTTCAAAGGCGGCAAGAAAGCACTCAAGCTGGAGGCGCCAGACCCCGGTGCGCTGGAAGACCTGCTGGCCAGCGGCCAGCCCCTGAAGCTGCGACCGCGCCCAGACTTGATGGACGGGGCCGACCCGCGCGATCAGGCCATCTACGAAGCGCGCGAACGAGAAAACGTGCGCCGCGCACACGCGCTCGAAGCGCTGCAGAAACGCGAGGTTTTCGTCGGCGTTTCCGAAACCGAACTCGACACACGGCTGACCGAGCTATTCCGCAGCGCCCGCACGACGTTGCAGGAAGGCGGTGCCAACACGCTCTATCTCGCCCTCGGCTTTCTATCCTGGACCCGCGAAGACCGAGACGGTCAGCGCTACCGCGCCCCGTTGATCCTGGTACCGGTAAGCCTGCAACGCAAGAGCGCCCGCTCGGGCTTCACGCTCAGCTTGCATGACGATGAGCCCCGCTTTAATCCCACTCTGATCGAAATGCTGCGCCAGGACTTCGAGCTGAGCCTGGGTACCCTCGAAGGCGAGCTGCCGCGAGACGAGGCCGGCCTGGACGTCGCGGCGGTTTGGAAAGCCGTCGGCCACGCCGTCAAGGACATCAAGGGCTGGGAAGTGACCGAGGACGTCGTGCTATCCATGTTCTCGTTCGCCAAGTATCTGATGTGGAAAGATCTGGCCGAGCGCAGCGAACAGTTGCGCGAGAACCCGGTCGTGCGCCACCTGCTGGACACGCCACGCGATGCGTATCCACCGGGTGCGCCGTTCCCGCAAGTGCGAGAACTGGACCAGCACTTCACCCCTGAGCAGGTGTTCTGCCCCCTGCCGGCGGATTCCTCGCAGTTGTCGGCCGTGCTGGCCGCCTCCCAGGGCAAGGACTTCGTCCTGATCGGTCCACCGGGGACCGGCAAGAGCCAAACCATCGCCAACCTGATCGCCCAATCCCTGGCGCAGGGCCGGCGTGTGCTCTTCGTGTCCGAAAAGATTGCGGCGCTGGACGTCGTCTACCGGCGCCTGCGCGAAATCGGCTTGGGTGAGTTCTGCCTGGAGCTGCACTCAAGCAAGGCCCGCAAGCTCGACGTGCTGGCCCAGTTGCAGTCGGCTTGGTCCAGCAGTGGCCAGGCAGACGCCGAGCAGTGGCGGGCAGAGGCCGACAAGCTCAAGCATCTGCGCGATGCGCTGAACGTTTATGTCGAACGCCTGCATCAGCGCCGCCGCAACGGTCTGAGCCTGTTCGACGCAATCGGCACCGTGAGCGCAGGACACGACATCCCGCCCCTCGAAGTCGCCTGGCCCGTGGCCGATCAGCACGATCGTGCGGGCATCGAGCAGCTACGCCATGCGGTGGACCGGCTGGAAGTCAACGCGCAAGCCATCGGCCATGCCACGCTTGCACAGCACCCCTTGGCCCTCATCGGCCAGGGAGACTGGTCACCCACTTGGCAGCAGCAACTGATCACGGCGGCGCGCGACGTCCTTCCCACCGCCCAGGCCATGATCGAATCCGCCGACGCATTGGTCCAGGCCATCGGCCTGCCTTCGCCCACGTTGACGCCCGACGCCTGCGAAGCACTTCTCACCCTGGCCCAATGCCTGCCAACGGCAGCCGGGCACGATTGGCGCTTCGTCCTGCGCCCTGATGCACGCACGCTGAGTCAGCGCCTGCAGGAAGGCGCAACATTGGTGCGTCGCCATGCCGAACTGAATGCGCAACTCTCCACACCATGGCCCACTTCAGTCGTGACTGCCTGCACCGACGGCCTGACAGCGCTCACCGAACATCGGCAGATTCACGAACAGCTCGGAGAGCCTTGGGCGCCCCGCACTGTCGTGCAGCTGAACCAAGGGCTCGGTCTGCTGGCCCAAATCGCGCAGCACCATGCAGCGCTGTCGGCCTCGTATGACACGTCGATTGAACAACTCGACGTTGCCGAATTGCAGCGGAAATGGGCACAAGCAGAGCAGGCGATCTGGCCTAACTCCTGGCTGGGCAAACGCAAAGTCGCGGCGCAATTGTCCGGCGCCATCAAGGGAGGATCCCAGCCCGACGTCAGCAACGATCTACAGCATTGGAATGCCATCCGTGACTTGCGCCAGCAAGTTCAAGCCCTTGCTCCCGCGCAGGAATGTGCACCGGTCTGGGCGGGACTGGATACCAACGAGGACAAGGTACGCACGGCCCTTCGCTGGCAGATCGCCCTGGCCGCTGTGCGCGAAGGCCGGGAGTGGGACGACGATGACTTCGACGCCATCGCGGACGGCCAATGTGGTGCCCCACTGCAAGCCGATTTGCGGAGGGCGCGCCGACTGCGCCAGCTGGACCAAGACATTGCCGCCCATGCTTCGCTGGAGAAGATGACCGACGGCTTATGGGCCGGCCACGCCACGCACGTGGACCGCCTGCGGGCCGCATTGGACTTTTTGAGCGATCGGCGACGGCATCTGCAACAAGGCTCCCTGGACGCGACCTACCCGTTGGTCGAGGAAGGTGCATGCGGCCCCACGCTTGAGCGCGATCTTCAGACGCTGCGCCAGCGGACCGAAACCGAACAAGCGTTGGCGGCTCTGGACGACTTGCGTGAGTCCACCGCCGGGCTATGGAAAGGACTGGGCACCCCTCTGGAAGAGCTCGCGCAGGCCTGCAAACTCCGAGAGGATCTGGCTGCCGTGCTGGCGCGTCTGGCCACAACGCCGGAACAAATTTCAGCCTGCAAGGCGCCACTGCATGCCCTGTTGGGCGATGCCAATACATTGCTGGAGCCGGGAGGCCGCATTGTTCTGGCCGGCGCTCGATACGTGGAGCAACGCGAGCAGATGCTTCCCCGGCAGGAGAGGTTCGCGGCAGTCGGATGCCTCGCCGAGGATGCCCGTATGCAATGGCAGTCCTTGTCGCTCGACGGGCTCATCGCACAAAGCCAATCCATCGTGCGCGCAGAACACAGCCTGCGCAGTTGGTGCGCCTGGCGCCAGGCACGCGGCGAAGCGCTTGCGCTTGGGCTGGCCATGCTGGTGCGGGGGATCGAACAAGGCCATGTCGGACCAGGCCAGGCCCGCCGAACGTTCGAAACCAACTACGCACGTTGGTGGCTCAACGCCGTGGTCGATCATGAGCCGGTCATCCGTAGCTTCGTCAGCGCCGAACACGAACAACGTATCCGCGACTTCCGGGAGCTCGACGAACGCTTCACCGCCCTGACCCGGGACTGGCTGCGTGCCCGCCTGTGCGCCGACCTGCCCTCGCAGGACAACGTCAGCCGCAACTCCGAATGGGGCGTGTTGCGGCACGAGATTGGCAAGAAGCGTGCGCACCTGCCCCTGAGGGAACTGATGGCCCAGATCCCCGAGGCGCTGACCAGACTCACCCCCTGCTTGCTGATGAGCCCACTGTCCATTGCGCAGTACCTCCAGGCGGGGACCAATGCCTTCGACCTGGTGATCTTTGACGAGGCCTCACAGATCCCGGTGTGGGACGCCATCGGCGCCATCGCCCGCGGCCGCCAGGTCGTCATGGTCGGCGATCCCAAGCAGCTGCCGCCGACGTCTTTCTTCGACCGTGCCGAATCCGGACTGGACGACGAAGACGTCGAGGCCGACCTGGAAAGCATCCTCGACGAGTGCATCGGCGCCAACCTGCCGACACGACATCTGAACTGGCACTACCGCTCCCGCCATGAAAGCCTGATCGCCTTCTCCAATCATGCCTATTACGACGGCGAACTGGTCACCTTCCCCTCCCCCGTCACCAACGATCGCGCGGTCAGCCTGCAGCTGATCTCGGGTGCGTACCAGAAGGGAGGAACGCGGACCAATCCTGCCGAAGCCAAGGCCCTGGTCTCCGATGTCGTGGCGCGCTTGACGACGCCAGGTTTCCGCGAAAGCGGGCTCACGATCGGGGTGGTCACGTTCAACGCGGAACAGCAGAAGCTGATCGAAGACTTGCTCGACGAGGCCCGACGAAAGGACCCGCGACTGGAGCCCTACTTCGCCGAGAGCGAACTTGAGCCGTTATTCGTCAAGAACCTGGAAAGCGTGCAAGGGGACGAGCGCGATCTCATCTACTTCTCCATCACCTACGGACCGGACCCTACAGGCCAACTCGCCATGAACTTCGGCCCGCTCAATCGCCAGGGCGGCGAGCGCCGGCTCAATGTGGCCATCACCCGGGCACGGCACGAGCTGCGCGTGTTCGCCAGCTTCCGCGCCGAACAGATGGACTTGGCACGCACTCAGGCCATCGGCGTACGCGATCTCAAGCATTTCCTCGAGTTCGCCGAACGCGGCGCTCGCGCGCTGGCGGAAGCGAACAGAGGCAGCCTTGGCGGCTTCGACAGCCCCTTTGAACAGGCCGTAGCCACTGCGCTTGCACAGCGTGGCTGGCAAGTCCAGCCGCAAATTGGCGCATCGTCGTTCCGCGTAGACCTCGGCATCGTCGATCCCGATGCACCCGGACGTTACCTAGCCGGCGTGGAATGCGACGGCGCCACCTACCATCGCAGCGCCACCGCACGCGATCGTGACAAGCTGCGTGAGCAGGTCCTGCGTGGCCTGGGATGGGACATAGTGCGGGTCTGGTCCACCGATTGGTGGATCGATCCCGCTGGCACGCTCGACAGGCTGGATGCTCGGCTGCAAGCCGTGCTCACGGCCCAGCGTGAGCGGCGCGCCGAACAGGCCGAGCGCGAAGCCGAGGCCGAGCGCCTGGCGCAAGCGGCCATTGCGCAAGCCATGGCATCAACGACGAAGCCGAACGAAGAAAAAGTGGCCCCAATCCTGGATGCGGCACCGGACACGCTGGAAGCCCCGTCCAACGCTCGATCGGAGCACGTCGAAGAAGTCTTTGCTCGTCAGGCCTCTGCAGCGCCAGCCCATGCCGATACCGCCGAAACAGCGCCATCGGAGGTCTTGCTCTATCGGGTCACGAACCCCGCTGAAGCTGTCTCTGGCGCCAATCCAGATCGATTCTTCGACGGGGATTACAACGACACCTTGTCGGCCATGATCGCTCACGTCATCGATCATGAAGGCCCCGTGCTCGACGCCCTGCTGGCCCGCCGCATTGCCCGTGCCCACGGCTGGCTGCGTACCGGTGGACGCATCCGGGAGCGCGTGTTCCAAATTGCGCGCGCCCGCTACCGCACGACCGATGAAGGGGTCGGCACGTTCTATTGGCCCGAGCATCTCGATCCTGCGGCAGAGCCTCCCTTCCGCGGGCCCGCCGACGAGGACAGCGTGCGGGCAGCTGACGAGATCAGTCTCACAGAACTGGCTTCACTGGCTCGCGCCGTCATCGCACAGGGCAGTGAAGGCGAAGGGATCTATCAAGCAATGGCGCGCAGGCTCGGGCTCCAACAACTACGCGCAGCCAGCCGGGCACGTTTTGAAAATGCCGTGAGCTCTGTGCGTGCAGAGCCATGACCCTAAAGAGTTCGCCGACAGAACATGGAGGGACATATGCCCAAAAGCACGCAACTCGGACAAAAAAATGCGGCCATTACGACGACGCTCTCACTGCGCCTGCTGCGAGCCGATAAAACAGTCAAGCAAGCGATCAGAGATACCAGCGCTGTGACAGAGGTTGAGTCTGATTCTGGTCGCCTGTTTACAGCACAGGCTCCCGGAACTCCCCCAACTTGGCTCAGGGTCGTAAACCAATTTTCCAAACAAGGGGACTTGAAACTCGAGAACAAGAGCTGCGCAGCCGTGTTGTTTCTCGATATTCAGCCAGATGACAAAGGATTGAGAACTCGCACCTTTGCGCTTACGTTCGGCAGCGGGCACCACGCACTTGATCCCGATGCATTTGTCCGAAACTTCGGCCTGAAGGTCACGCTCAACTCTGTTGCGCGCGGCGCACTAAAGAATCTTGATATTGCCACGCTTGACAGCACGACCATTCAGAAACGCTTCCAAGCAAGTAGGAAGGCCGATCTACAGGGCTTCGGGATCGATCTACAGAACGATCTGTTACGTCTTGCAGGAGGAGTTCCCACCGACACAGCATTTGCAAATGCGCTCGCTGGCAGAGATGCACTCACTCTAACGAGCAAGCTCTCAGCAACTGAAATTCCTGAAAAATGCAAAACAGCGCTTAGGCTATTCGACGCCAACGACTACAAGAAAGACTACTCATTCATTGATCAAATAATTCCTGTTCAAGACAAGAAAATGCTTCGAGATCTTGATGAGGTTGTTTTTAAAGAAATAAAAACACTCCTGGACGGAAAGCCGTCTGACTTGCACATAACTCTACCGGAGATTATTGACCCGGAAGAGTCCGGTGACTTCGGATATTTCGGCATAGGCTTCAATTCAGGATCGAAGAAATCTTTTGGCGAGCTTGCCATCGAAGACTATATCTCTGAATTACAGGCGGGTCGGCCCCACGAAATATCTGGCATAGCAGACCTCAAGGCCAGTCACGAGATCCGAATTGTGATTGACGGGCAAGGAGATCGTCAGAGGCGGAGAAGAGTCTATGATTGCTTTATATACGAGGTAAGCTATAAAAAGAAGACCTACGTGCTTTTCTCTGGAGAATGGTACTGCATCGATAGCAAGTTCTTTGACGCTGTGGAAAGAGACTACCAGGCTCTATTGGGAGTTTCGTTCCATGTGTCTACCACAGCCAAAAATGAGCAAGAGCTAATCTCGGAACTCGATAAGAATGCCGACCTTCTCAACTTAGATAAAGTTAAAGCTTCGCCATCGGGGGCAAAGGGTGCCAATCTGGAACCTTGTGATTTTCTATCTCGCCGCAAAGAATTCATTCACTTAAAAGACGGCCACGGCTCCGCGCCAATTAGCCATCTATGGAATCAGGGACTCGTCTCCGCGGAGAGCTTTGTCCGCGATGCAGTTTTTCGAAAATCCATGCGCGATTCGGCAATCAAGCGGCAAAAGACTGCAAAAAAGTCAAAATTTGAACTATTGCTACCTGATGGTCGTTCGAAAGTAAATCCTGCCGATTACAAAGTGGTGTTCGGCATAATGCGACATCCGTACCAGCGGAGCAAGCAGCTTGGCCTCCCGTTTTTCAGCAAAGTAAGTCTACGCGCCGTCGCAAGCCGCATCCAACTAATGGGCTATGCCGTGGAAGTACATCTTATTGAAAAGACATAAATGTAAGCATGTAAGCAACCATGGATGCGTTGGAACCTGCTGGAGACCGCTCCAGTACGACAGGACCACTCCATCCGCAACAGGCCACCCAAGCTCGCATGGTTAAAGGGAATGGCGTAGATGTCGCATCCCGGATGATCATATGGCCGCTTGAGAAACAGATCCGGGCGCTCCTGGTACCACTCTTTCATGGCCTCCATGGGCGTCTTGCTGCCCAGCGCTGACTGCGGCAACTAGTGGTTGTACAGGGCCACATAGCGCTGCAAGGCCTGCTGCCTGTCCTCGCGGCTGTTGAAGCGGTGGGTCTTGAGCACGCCCCCGATGCGGCCACTGAAGCGCTCCACCATGCCATGGGTTCTGAGCGTCCTGAGATTTGTCAGCCAGTGCTCGATGCCCAGCTTCTGGCACAGCTAGTCGAACTCGTGCTGGCCACTGGGTTCGCGCTCCTTGCTGGCAAACAGGCAGTGCGTGAACTCCTTGCCATTGTCGGTCAGCAGCTTCTCGATCCTGATCGAACAGGCCTTGTGAATCGCCCCGGTTTTTCTAGACACTTTTGAGCCGTTGGAAATGGCGTTGTTCGAACTGTTCGGGTGATAGCCCGTCGGCTGTGGAATGACGCCTCGTCTGGTTGTAGAACATTTCGATGTGTTTGAAGACATCGGCTCGTGCGTCATCGCGCGTGCGTAGATCCTGTCGGCGGATGCGCTCGCGCTTGAGCAACTGGAAGAAGCTCTCGGCCACGGCGTTGCTCTTCGCCTGCTTGCCAGGGCATCCCATGAGTAATCTGGTTGCCCGCGCAAGCCCGCCCAGGAAGGCGTCGCAAACAAGCGTTGAGAAGTGTTGCTGCAAGGCGGCTTGCACTTCGCCCAGGCCGGACAGGTTGCTCAGGGCACGCACGTGATGGCCGGCCGGCGTCGCCGGCGCACTACCACTCTCTCGACCAGAACGATTGCGCCAAGGCAAGGGCGGCCGCCCTCCTCTTTTGAAAAGTGTCAGAAGTTCACTCATACTTCTACCAGTTGGGAGATGCTCACCATGCAAACCCTTGCCAAACAAGTTCTGGAGCACGCCGCCGGATTGCCGGAGGGAACCCCCTTGGTCGCCAAGGAACTGCTCCATTTGGGCAACCGGGCGGCGGTGGACCAGGTGCTGTCTCGACTCGTGCATCGCGGCGCCCTGCTGCGCGCTGGCCGAGGCATCTATGTGCGGCCGGTGGAGAGCCGTTTCGGATCCCGTGCCCCCTCGGCTTCCAAAATGGTCGAGGGACTGGCCAACCAGCGCGGCGAAACCATCGTGCCGCATGGTGCGGCGGCCGCGAGCGCGCTGGGCCTTACGACCCAAGTGCCCGTGCGCTCCGTCTATCTGACTTCCGGCCCGAGCCGCCGTTTGAAGCTGGGAGCGCAGACCGTCGAATTCCGGCACGCGCCGGTGTGGCAGTTGATCTTTCCTGGCCGCGCTGCCGGTGATGTCGTGCGGGCGCTGGCCTGGCTGGGGCCAGAGCGCGCTGGTGAAGCGCTGCGCAAGCTACGCGCCAAACTGCCGCAGGCGGAGATGAAGGAAGTCGCATCGGCGCGTGCCCGCCTGCCGACATGGATGGCGAAGGAAGTGAGCGCGCTGGTGTCGCATGGCTAAGTTCTTCGTTCTGTCTGTCAATGAACGCCTGGAAGCCCTGGCCCAGGCGGCCGATGCGTCCGGCCGCCCTCCCCACATGCTGGAAAGGAGCGGCACATGCCCTTCCCGCCCAGTCACTTCGAAGCCCGTCTGAAGCTGCGGTCCCCTGCCACGAACGCCTCCAGCATGTGCGGTATCAACGTCACGGCATCAACGGCCTCGCCGTACGTCTGCGCGTGCAGTGCGGCGTAACGGTCCAGGTCGGCCTTCAGGCTGGCCGGGCACGTGAACGTCAACTTGACGCTCTCGGTCCTGGGCAGCGGCCCGAGCCGCAGCTTCTTGGTCGCGCTCATGGCATGGCTCCGCGGTGGAAGAACATCGGCTGATAGGGCCGCAGCACCAGATCACGGTTCACGATCACCCGCACCGGCAGGCCCGGCCGTGCGGTCAGCGTCGGCTGCACGTTCATGTTCCGGCGCGTCAGCTCCTGCCCGATATGGTTGATGCTGTCCTGCACGCTGTCGCGGCCGGCGATCACGATGCGGTTGCCGTCGGTGCGGTTCTCCGGCGCGGCCAGCTCCGCGCCCACACCCAGCAAAGTGGTCAGCGCCGCGCCGGCCAGCAGCTGGCCCCAATGCCGGTCCACGCCATCCTCCAGCCCGGCGTGGCCGGCGGGGTCGGTGCCCACCAGGTTGTCCAGCGTCAACGAGGACGTGTCCGGCAGGATGATCCGGTTCCACACCATCTGCAGCCGGCTCTGGCCGTAGCTCACCTGGCTGTTGTACTTGCCCAGGATGCGCGCGCCCTGCGGGATCAGCAGGTACTTGCCGGTGGCCGTGTCGTAGACCGGTTCGGTCACCGTGGCGATCACGTCGCCCGGCAGATCGGACTGGATGCCGGTCACCAGCGCTGCCGGGATCACCGTGCCGGCCATCACCTGGTACGGCGAGGCAGGCATCTGCAGATTTCCGGAATTGCGGGTCTGCGTGGAACCGGCTGTCTGGAAGGCCTCTTTCTGGTCCTGCCGGTTCTGCACGGCCGTGGGATCGACAGGCTGAGCGGTGGTCGACGCCGGCCCGCCCGCCAAGGGATCGAAGCCCGCGAGGGCTGAAGGCGCGCCCACCACCGCGACCTGGGCTGGAGCGGGTGCCGCCTTGGCCTGGTTGCTGGAGCGGAAGAACACCGACGACCCGGCCGCCGCATCGGCCTCCTTGCCTGCCATGTCCTGCGGCGCCTGGCCCGGTGGCGCGTACGTCGGCGTCACCGGCGTCTGCGCCTTGACGATGGCCGGCCCCAGATCGCCCGGCAGCGGCGGCCCCAGCTCGGGCACCGTCGACGCCGGCGGCGGCAGCTTGGCGTAGTCCGCAGGCAATGCGTCCAGCCCTTCGGACTTGGACACGCGATCGACGTTGTACAACTCGGCCTGCTCGGCGGCGGTGCGGTGCTGCGGCCGCAGCGACCACATCAGCGCACCCAGCACCGCGACACCCAGGCCGCCCAGGAGCGCCGCCAGCATGCGCCGGTTGAGCCGGGTCACCGGGCGCGGCTGCGCACGCAGCGCCACGGCTTCGGGTGGCACCTTCGCCGCCTGCGGCGCTGCCGATGGAGAGGCCTGGGCGCTCATGATCCATTCCCTCGTGCCGCGCTCGCCGCACCCGACACACCGTCCGTGCGCTCGATGCGCACCACCTCGCTTCCCTCTTTGCCATGACCGCCGCCCAGCCGCAGCTCGGCCGCGCCGAACAGCCGGTCCACGATGTAGTACGGCGAACGGAAGCGGTAGTTCATCAGTTGTCCATCGCCGGCCGCGCCGATCACGAACAGCGGCGGCAGCTCGCCCTGGGCGATGCCCGCAGGGAACTGGATGTAGACCTTTTCGCCATCGTCGAAGGCGCGCAGCGGCTTCCACGGCGGGTTGCTGCCGCTGATGGCGTAGCGGAAGCGGATCTTCTCCAGCGACAGGCCCGCGTCCACCGGCGCCGTAGCCTGCGCCCGGCTGGCCTGGCGCTGCAGCGCCAGCATGCGGTCCTTCGGATAGTCCCAGGACACCGACGCCATCCAGGTCTTCTCGGTCGAGGTCAGCTCCAGCAGGTAGGTGCGCCGGCTGGTGGTGATGACGAGATTGGTCTTCAGGCCCGAGCGAACCGGCTTGACCATCACGTTCACCCGCAGCTCGGCGCCGCTGCCGCTCGCCGTGTCGCCCACGATCCAGCGCACGGTATCGCCGGCGGCGACCGTCACCAGTTCCTCGCCCGGCTGCAGCGACACCACGGTCACGCGGCCCACGGCCGCATAGACCTGGTACAGCGCCCCATCGGTGTACGGCCAGACCTGGATCGCATTGACGTAGCCCTCGCGGGTGGGGGCCACCCGCGCCTCGGCATTGGCGCGCGAGACGCGCACGGTCTCGTCCGCAGGCTCCGGCGCAGTTCTGGCGTCCTCTGCAGCCGGCAACGGCTTCAACTGCGCCGGCATCGGCAGCACCTCGGGGACCGTCACCACCTCGACCGGCCCGGCCGGCTCGGGCAACGGCTGTGCCTGCACCGGCGCGTCGAGCGAGATGCGCGGCGGCGGCGTGCCCTGCGAGGCGCACCCCGCCAGGGCCACCGCCATCAGCACGGAAGCGTAAGTACGGAAAAGCGCATTCATGGCTTGGCTCCTTCAGTCGAATCCAGTTCGCGGCTCCACGACAGGCCGTTGACGTAGATGCCCAGCGGGTTCTTGCGCAGGCGCTGCTCGGTACGCGGTGTCTGCTGCACGATGGAGACCACCGCGTTCCAGCGCTCGGTGCCCGCAGGCGCGCCCTGCAGGAAGCGCTGCTCGGTCCAGCGCACGTTGAAGGACGCATCGCTGGCCCGGGTCACGCTGGTGATCTGCACCGTCACCGACTCCTTGCCGATGCGGGCGAAGGGATCGTTCACCCGCGCGTACTCGTTGAGCACGGCCGCGCCGCGGTCGGTGGTGTAGTCGTATGCGGCGAGCCAGTTCTGCCGCACCACGACGGGATCGAGCGACAGCGAGCGCACCTGAGTGATGAACTGCGCAAGGTAGAAAGCGATCTGAGCATCGGTCGGCTGGTACGGCGTGACGGCCTCGCCCACGGCGCGCACGTGCTCCTTGTCCACTTCGACGACGTAGGGCGTCACGAGCGACTGCGTGGAATGCCAGATGCGGTCGCCTGCCAGCGCGAGCGCCAACCCGAGGCACCCAAAGGCCATCAGGCGCCAGTTCTTCGCCTGCACGCGCGCCGAGCCGATGCGCTCGTCCCAGACCTGGGCAGCGGATTGGTACGGGGTGGCAGGCTCCGGCGTGTCGGCGTAGCGCACCCGCGGTCGTCTGAATCGCATGGTCGGTTCTCCTCAGGAATGGATCAGTCGTCCGCGCCGCGCAGGCTCGGCCCCGGACTGGAGCTGCCGGCATCGCCGCCGCGCAGCGTGTGGGCGGCGGTGGTCGCGGCGTGGGTGAGCTGCTGGCGGCGATGCAGGCGCTTGGCCCAGGCGGGCTGCTCGGTGGACGCGCCGGGAGGCTCCGGCGC
>NZ_AQOK01000005.1:0-15432 GCF_000364645.1 Xanthomonas sp. SHU 308
CGATCTCGGCGACCAGGGCCGCGGCAGCCGCGTCGGTGCCGACCGAACCGCTCAGCACGTCCAGCCCGGGTTCGTCGCGGTGGCGATCGCGCAGCGCGGCCAGGCGGGCGCGGTCGCGCGCCACCGCCAGCACCGGGCTACCGGCCTCCAGCAATGCCTGGACCACGCCCTGCCCGACCGTGCCGCTGCCGCCGAGGACCAGGACCTCGGGGGCCAACGTCCCGCTCACGGGACTTTTCCTCCCGCGGACGGGACAATCGCGATTCGCCCCAGCCGGTCGGTGCCGGACGCGCCCAGGCGCAGGCTGCTGCCGCCCTGCCGCCGCGGCGGCGGCGTGAACTCGCGAAACGCCCTCGGATAAAGGGATTGCGCCGTCGCCACCGGCGCGGAACGGCGCCGCAGCTGGCGATCGGGGCAGGCGAAAAACTGGAACAGCGTGCGCATCGACATGGGCAAAGCTCGTCGGGGATGGCGAATGCGGACAAATTAGGCGCCAAAGCCGCACTTGATTAGTCCGAATTAAGGGGAATAATCGTCCCGCTATCGGTCCAATCGTCTCCACCTCAAGGAACCGCCATGAGCCACGATCTGAACGACACCCTGATCTTCGTCAAGGTGGTCGAGCAAGGCAGCTTCATCGCCGCGGCCAATGCCCTCGGCCTGCCCAAGACCACCGTCAGCCGCAAGGTGCAGGACCTGGAGGCACGGCTGGGCGCGCGCCTGCTGCACCGGACCACGCGCCGGCTCGGGCTGACCGAGGCCGGCGCGGTCTACCACGAGCATTGCCAGCGCATCGCCCGCGAACTGGAGGAAGCCGAGAGCGCGGTGGGCCAGCTGCAGGCCGGCCCGCGCGGCTGGCTGCGCTTCAGCGTGCCCTATTCGGCCGGCATCTCGTGGGTGGCGCCGATCCTGGGCGAATTCCACCGCCAGCACCCGGAGGTGCGCCTGGAGATGATCATGACCAGCGACAAGGTCGACCCGATCGCCGAAGGCGTGGACGTGGCCCTGCACATGGGCACGCTGCCGGATTCGACCATGGTCGCGCGCAAGCTCGCCACCTTCCGCACCCAGGTCTTCGCCAGCCCGTATTACATCGAGCGCCATGGCGAACCGCTGCATCCGGACGACCTGCAGCACCACCGCACGCTGGCGCTGAGCAACGGCCGCGGCGGCGGCACCCGGCTGTGCTGGCCGCTGCGCAACGGCAAGCAGAGCGGCGAATTCCTGGTCCAGCCGATCCTGCTGGCCAACGATTCGGCGGCACTGATCGGCGGCCTGGTCTGCGGCGAAGGCCTGGTGCTGGCCAGCGACGCGACGATCAAGCCGCTGATCGAGGCCGGCAAGGCGCGGCGCGTGCTCGGCGGCTGGGTCGGGCCGGACCTGGACTTCAACGCGGTGTTCCCGGGCGGGCGCATGCTCTCGCCGAAGGTGCGCGCCTTCGTCGACTTCCTGGTCGACAAGCTCAACTTCGACGTCAGCTACATGATGGCGCAGTGCCCGGCCAAGCTGGCCACGCAGCAGGCCGAGGACGGCGCGGAGTTCACCCTGTGCAGCGGCGTGGCGATGAACACGCAGTCGCTGGCCAGCCTGCCGCGCGTCGCAGCCACACCGGCGCCGGTGCCGGCGGCGCTGGAGACGGAAGCCGAGGACGAAGAGGACGCGGCACTGGTCTGAGCCGCGCCGCGCACAACGCGTCGCAGCAGCAGCGCAAAAACGCGAACGGGCCGCAGTGCGGCCCGTTCGTCGTTGCGGTCGGCGGATCGGATCGGTCAGCCGGCCGAGGCGCGCAGCGGCACCACGCGGATCTCCACGCGGCGGTTCTGCGCGCGACCGGCCTCGGTGCTGTTGTCGGCGATCGGGTACTTCTTGCCCGCGCCCAGGGTCTGGATGCGCTCGGGCTGCACGCCCTGCGCGGTCAGGTAGGCGGCCACCGAGGACGCGCGCTGTTCGGACAGACGCTGGTTGACCGCATCGCTGCCGATGCTGTCGGTGTGGCCGACCACCTCGATCATGGTCTGGTTGTATTCGCCCAGGGTCTGGGCCACGCCGTTGAGCGCCGAATAGAACTGCGGCTTGAGCGTGGACTGGTTGAAGTCGAAGGTGATGCCGTCGGGCAGGTTGAGGGTGATGTTGTCGCCGTCGCGGCGCACGTCGATACCGGTGTTGGCGGTGCGCTCGCGCAGCGCGCGTTCCTGCCGATCCTGGTAGTTGCCGATCGCCGCGCCGCTGAGCGCGCCGATGCCGGCGCCGATCATCGCGTGCTGGCGGCGCTCGGTGGCGCTGCTGCCGCTGAGCAGGCCGGCGGCGACGCCGACCGCGGTGCCGATCAGCGCGCCGCGGCCGGTACGGTTCTGCTGCTCGGTGGGATTGCCGTACTGGTCGCGCTGCACGTAGGAGCCGCCGGTGGCGCAGGCGGACAGCACCAGCGCACTGGCCAGGGCCACGGACACGCCGCGAAGGGTGGTCGTTTTCATCATGTTCTCTCCGAACCTGGTTTGACGTGGCCGCAGCATAAACAGGGCCACGCGAGGCGCGGATGAACGCAGCCCGGCGCGCGATGCGCCCGGTTCAGGAAGACGGCAGCAGGTCTTCGGCGTCGGCCGCGCGCAGCGGCTGCTCCCAATCGCCCATCAGCGCCAGGTACAGCAGTTTTTCGAATTCGGCGCCGACCCGCCGCATCACCGCGTCCGGATCGGGAATCAGCCGCGCATCGCCGATCAGGCCGAAGTGCACGCGGTGGTTGTAGCTCATGATCGACACGCCGACACCGATCGAGCCGGTCTGCGGCACCCAGAACATCATCTCGCGCACGCGGCTGCCGGCCAGGTACAGCGGCTGCTGCGGCCCCGGCACGTTGGTCGCCACGGTGGTGGCCTTGCGGCTGAACAGGTCCAGCGCCGCCGACTGCAGCGCCGCCGGCGCCATGCCCACCGCCGCGAGCAGGCCGAACACCACCATCGCCTGCCGCGACTGCTTGAGCTGCTGCATCGACTCGGCCACGCACTGCAGGCGCCGCACCGGATTGGCCTCGCCCACCGGCAGGTCCAGGAACACCAGGCCGAAGTGGTTGCCGAGCTTGCGCGCGTGCTCCAGCGGGCGCAGGTTGACCGGCACGGTGGCGCGCAGGGTCACCCCGTCCAGGCGTTCGCCGCGTTCGAGCATGTAATCGCGCAAGGCGCCGGCCATGGTCGCCATCAGCACGTCGTTGACCGTGCAGTCGCAGGCGCGGCCCACCGCCTTGACCTCGTCCAGATCCAGCGGCTCGGCCCAGGCCACGCGCTTGCTGACGCCGAGGCGGCCGCGCAGCAGCGTCGGCGGATCGTCGGCCAGCAGCAGCGCATTGACCAGTTCGCGGCCGATCAGCCCGCCTTCGCGCGCCAGCATCTGCGGCAGGTTCGGGTCCTGCGCCATCGCCCGGCCCTTGTCGAGCATGCGCCCGCCGAGCTTGAGGTAGCGGTCCACCGCGCCGACCCGGCGCACCACCTCCTTGCCGTCGTCCTTGAGCCAGGCGCGCCCGAGCTGCGCCGACGGCTCCGGGGTGCGCTGGGTATCGGTCAGCGACAGCAGCACCTGCACCAGCGCGATGCCGTCGGCATAGCTGTGGTGGATGCGCGCCACCAGCGCAGAGCCGCCTTCGTAGCGCTCGATCAGGTGGAACTGCCACAGCGGCTTGGTCTTGTCCAAGGGCGTGGAGGCCATCTGCCCGGCGAAGCGCTCCAGCGCCTTCTTCTGCCCGCGCCCGGGCAAGGCCGAAAGACGCACGTGCCAGTCCAGATCGAAATCGTCGTCGCGCTGCCAGTAGGCGCCGGTGGCGGTCTCCACCGGCTTTTGCAGGAACCGCGGGAAGGCCAGGAAGCGCTTGCGCACCAGTTGCTTGAGCGCAGGCAGGGTCAGCGGCTCGTCGAACATCAGCACGCCGGTGATCATCATCGGATTGGTCGGCCGGTCCATCCGCAACCAGGCGGTGTCCACGCGCGACATCGGTTCGCGCTGCGGCTTGCGGCGAGCTGAGCTGGTGGCCATGCGGGCTCCTGTCCGAGCCCGGAGTGAATCATGGCCCCGCGAAGGGCGTCAATCGCGCCTGCGGCCGTGCTGCGCCGCGCAACACCGCGCCCGTGCTCAGCCGGCGGCGGTCTCGCGATAGGCGGCCAGCGCCGCATCGCGGCCGGCGGCCAGGTCCACGATCGGCTGCGGCGGATACTGCGGGGCGGCGTGCGCCAGTCGCTGCGGCGCCTGCCAGGGCGCAAAGCGGTCGGCCACCGGCAGCGCCGCCAGTTCCGGCACCCAACGCGCGATGTACTCGCCCTTCGGATCGAACTTCTGCGCCTGGGTCACCGGGTTGAACACGCGGAAATACGGCGCGGCATCGGCGCCGGTGCCGGCCACCCACTGCCAGCCCAGGGTGTTGTTGGCCAGGTCGGCATCGACCAGGGTGTCCCAGAACCAGCGTGCGCCTTCGGACCAATGCACGCGCAGGTGCTTGCACAGGTAGCTGGCGACGATCATGCGCACGCGGTTGTGCATCCAGCCGGTGTGCCACAGCTCGCGCAGGCCGGCATCGACGATCGGCACGCCGGTGCGTCCGCGCTGCCAGGCGTGCAATGTCGCCGCATCGGGCCTGGCCCAGCGAAAGCGCTCGAAGCGCGGATTGAGGTTGCGCTCGGGCGTGTCCGGGAAATGGTGCAGCAGGTGGTGGGCGAAATCGCGCCAGCCCAGTTGGCGGATGTAACCGTCGATGGCCGCGGCAGTGGCGGCACGGCGATGGCGCTCCAGGGTGGCGACGATGCGCCACGGCGCGATCTCGCCGAAATGCAGGTGCGGCGACAGCCGCGAGGTGCCGACCTGGTCCGGGCGGTCGCGGCCGTCGAGATAGTCGCGCAGCGCGCCGTCGACGAACACGTCCAGCGCCTCGTGTGCGCCCGCCTCGCCCGGCTGCCAGACCTCCCAGAAGCCGCGATCCCAGTCCAGCGCCGGCGCCAGGCCGAGTCGTTCCAGCGGCAGGCTGTCCAGATCCTTGGGCGGCGCTGGCAGCGCCTTCGGCGCGGCCTGCAACGCGGGCACCTGCCAATGGCTCAAGGCGCTGCGCCAGAACGGGGTGAACACCTTGTACGGGCCGCCTTGCTGCGTCGCCAGTTGCCAGGGTTCGAACAGCAGCGCGCTGTTGTGGCTGTGCACCTCCAGGCCCTGTTCGCGCAGTTCGCGCTTGAGCCGCGCATCGCGCGGCTGCGTGGCCGGCTCGTAGCGGCGGTTCCAGTACACCGCCACCGCGCCGCAGTCGGCGATCACCTGGCGCAAGGCGACCTCGGCCGGGCCCTGGCGCAGGATCAGGCGCGAACCGCGCGCGCGCAGTTGCGCGTCCAGCGCTGCCAGCGAGCGCTGCAGCCAACTGCGCGAAGCCGCGCCGGCGGCCCATGCGCCCTCGTCTTCCGGGCTGTGCAGATACACCGGCACCGGCGTATGCCCGGCATCCAGAGCGGCCTGCAAGGCAGGTTGATCGTGCAGGCGCAGGTCGCGCCGGAACCAGACGATGGCGTAGCTCATGCGAAGGGACGCAGCGAAGGACGCGCCATGATACGGATCGGGTGCAGCGGCCAGGTGAGCATGCGGCGCGAGTCGCACGTGCTTCGACACCGCCGATCCTGGCGCAGCAAGTGACGCGCTGGCCGGATTTCGTAGACATCGCCGCGCGCCGCGCACGCGCGCCTCGTCCGCCCTGCTATAACGCCGTGGCGGGCGCCGTCATGTCGAAACGGCGCCGCGACCGCTGCTGATGGATGACGTTCCGGGGAAGGACGTCATTCGTGCTTTCGCTGCACCGCGCACGACATGGCCAAGGCCGTCTCGCGCGCACGGGGAACATCCGCCATCGCTTCTGCGACCTCACGGCCACCACGGCCGGCGAGCGCGGCTGCGTGCGCCCCGAACCGCCCTCGCCCGGACCTGCATCGACAGGGCCGCGACGCGCTGCGGGCAGCCAACGGCGCAGCACGGCCACGCCCATCGCCGACATCCGCAATGATTTCAGGAGAGCAAGACCCATGGACAAGCGCATCGCAAAAGCCGCCCTCACCCTCGCACTGAGCCTCGCCGCCCCGCTGGCAATGGCGTGCGAGCCCGAACCCGGGCTGCAGCAGAACGAAGTCTTGCAAGGCGACGCCGAAGCGTCGTGTGGCGGCGGTGGTGGCGGCGGCAGCACGCCGGTCTACACGCTGCAGGGGGTGATCCAGAACCAGGGCTACGAGTCCGACGGACGTCCGGCCGGCGGCAAGCGCCTGAAGATCCGCGCGTACTCGCGCTTCGCCAACGCCAACAACGACCGCGTCGATGCCAACTACATCAACGTGCGCTGCAACGCCTACGATCAGATCGGCAACGGCTACACCACCGACTACGACGAGGAAGGCAACGGCGCGCTGGTCGACGTGCACTTCAAGTCGAACTTCGTCTACGGCATCTATCGCAAGATCACCGTGGTCTGCACCCACCACGCCGAGTACGGCGCCAATACCTACGACGCCACCAGCAACGCCGAGATCGAGATTCCCTACTGATCGCTGCGTCGCGCCCTCAAGCCGGCGCCCGGAACGTACCGGGCGCCGCACTCGCAAGATGATGTGCGCGTAGCGCGCAGGCTTACTCGAATGCGCCCACCGAGTCGTGGGCGAGATTGTCGAAGCGGGTGTATTCGCCGAAGAACTTGAGCTTGCACGACCCGGTCGGGCCGCCGCGGTGCTTGCCGATGATGATTTCGGCCAGGCCCTTGTCCGGCGAATTTTCCTTGTTGTAGTAGTCGTCGCGGTAGATGAACACGATCATGTCCGCGTCCTGCTCGATCGCGCCCGATTCTCGCAGGTCGGCCATCACCGGGCGCTTGTCGGTGCGGGTTTCCAGCGAGCGGTTGAGCTGCGACAACGCGATCACCGGCACGCCGAGTTCCTTGGCCAGGCCCTTGAGCGAGCGCGAGATCTCCGAGATCTCGGTGGCGCGGTTCTCGCTGTTGCCGGGCACCGACATCAGCTGCAGGTAGTCGATCACGATCAGGCCCAGGTCGTGCTCGCGCTTGAGCCGGCGCGCCTTGGAGCGCAGCACTTCCGGCGACACGCCCGGCGTGTCGTCGATGAAGATCTTGGTCTCCTTGAGCATCTTGATCGCGCCGGTGACCCGCGCCCAGTCCTCGTCCTCGAGCTGACCGGTGCGCAGGCGCTGCGCGTTGATGCGGCCGTTGGAGGAGATCAGGCGCATCGCCAGCTGCGAGGCCGACATTTCCATCGAGAACACCGCCACCGCCTTCTTCGACTTGATCGCCGCGTATTCGGCGATGTTCAGCGCGAAGGTGGTCTTGCCCATCGCCGGACGCGCGGCGAGGATGATCAGGTCGGTCGGCTGCAGGCCGGCGGTCATCGCGTCGAAGTCGTTGTAGCCGGTCGGCAGGCCGGTGATGTTGCCGCCGTTCTCGAAGCGGTTGCGCAGTTCCTCGAACGCGTCCTTCAACGCGCCGGGCATCGCCACGAAGTCGCTGCGTCCGCGCGCGCCGGCCTCGGCGATCTGGAACACCGCCTTTTCCGCCGACGCCAGCAGTTCCGAACTCTCGCGCCCTTCCGGCTGGAAGCCGTCGTTGACGATGGTGGTGCCGACCTCGATCAACTGCCGCAGCACCGCCTTGTCGCGGACGATCTCGGCGTAGGCGACGATGTTGGCGGCCGAGGGCGTGGTGCTGGCCAGTTCGATCAGGTAGGCGCCGTCGCCGACCATCTCCAGCTTGCCCTGCGATTCGAACCACTCGCCCAGGGTCACCGCGTCGAACGGGCGCCCCTTCTCGGCCAGCTCGCGAATCGCGCGGTAGATCAACTGGTGATCGCGCCGGTAGAAATCATTTTCGGTCAACTGATCGTTGACCCGATCGTAGGCGTCCGGTGCCAGCATCAGGCCGCCGAGCACGGCCTGTTCGGCCTCGATCGAGTGCGGCGGCACGCGCAACTGGTCGAGACGCGGCTCGCTGCGTTCACTGCGCTCGCTTTTGCGATCGCCGCGGTAGCCGGGACGGGCGGACATAGGCAGGGTCTTCTCTGTGGGGCGCGGGCGCCGGGCGCGGCCTCACCGCGGCCCGGGCAACGATTTTAGTCGCCGCGCCCGGCCGGGGCTAGGGCGACGCTCAACACAGGGCGCCTGCCTGAGCGGCGGCACCTGCGTCGCCACGCCTCGCCAGAGGCTGGGGACAAGTCTGGGGACAAGCGGTTGAGAACCTCGCCGAGACCGCGTCGCACAAGGGCCGCCCTGCCCCATCCGCGCACCACGGCACGCGCCGCGATGGCGCTTCAGGCCTGCAGTTCGTCGATCCAGGCGATGAACTTGTCGACGAAGCCGGCGAGGAACTTGCGCGTGCGCTCGTCGTCGATCGCGCCGTCCTCGGCGATCAGGCCCTCCTTGAACTGCAGAAAGATCTCCGGCTGCCCCAGCACCGGCATGTCCAGGTAAGCCAGCACGTTGCGCAGGTGCTGTTGCGCCAGAGCGGTGCCGATCGCCCCCGGCGAGGTCCCGCACACCGCGGCCGGCTTGCCGGCGAAGGCGCTCTCGCCGTACGGCCGCGAGCCGAGGTCGATGGCGTTCTTGAGCACACCGGGGATGGAACGGTTGTATTCGGGGGTGACGAACAGCACCGCGTCGGCGCCGCTGACCTGCGTCTTCAGGCGCCGGCCCTGTGCCGGATAGTCGTGGTCGTGGTCCTGGTTGTACAGCGGCAGGTCGCCGATCTCGACGTACTCGAAACGGGCTCGGTCGCCCGCAAGTCGCTCCAGCGCGTGCGCCAGACGCCGGTTGAACGATTCCTTGCGCAGGCTGCCGACGAACACGGCGATGCGGTACTGGCTCATGGCGTTACTCCTGACCGAATGGACCTGCAGGCTAGCCGCCGGCGCGCGGCAGTCAGGTGAACGCCGTTGACGTCCCGGTCTGCGCCAAACGTGCCTGCACGTCCTCCGGCAGCGGCGGCAGCGCCACGAAACCCGGCGTCGCGCGCACCCGCTGCAGCCAGTCGCACAGCGCCGGATACTGGGTCAGCGCGATGCCGGCATCGCCGGCGCAATGCGTATAGGCGAACAACGCGATATCGGCGATGCCGTAGGCCGGCCCGGTGAACCAGGCCTGCGCCTGCAGGTGCTGCTCCATCACCGCCAGCGCCCGCAGCGCGCCCTCGCGCAGGCGTGGCAGTTCGGCACGGCGCGGCGAGTCGGGCGGCGTCCAGCCACAGACGAAGCGCGCCACCGCCACATAGGGTTCGTGGCTGTACTGCTCGAAGAACAGCCAGCTCAGCGCCTGCGCGCGCTGCCAGGGATCGGCGGGCAGATACCCGGTGCCCTCGGCCAGCCAGCACAGGATGGCGTTGGATTCGGCCAGCACGCGCCCGTCCTCGCGTTCCAGCAGCGGCACCTTGCCGTTGGGATTCTTGGCCAGGAACGCCGGGGTGCGGGTCTGGCCGTTGGCGCTGTCGACCTCGACCCAGCGGTAGCCGCAACCGAGCTGGTCCAGCAACAGCCGCACCTTGTAGCAATTGCCGGACAGCGCCATGCCGTACACGGTCAGGGGAAAACGTTCGGATGCCATGTGCTGCTCCTGTGTCGAATGCTGCCGTCGTCGTGGCTCAGCGCCGCGCCTGCCACTGCGCGCGCGACTGGCCCCACACTTCCACCTCGAACGCCTGCAGCGGCTCGGGCAGGCGGTCCTGGCGCAGGTAGCGCGAGCCTAGCTTGGCCGCCACCGCCTTGGAGTTGGCGTTGTCCGGCACGATGGTGTGGATCACCTCCGTCCAGCCCAACTGCGCGAACGCCCAGTCAATCGACGCCGTGGCTGCCTCCGGCGCATAGCCCTGGCCCCAGAACGCGCGGGCGATGCCCCAGCCGACCTCCGGACCCGGCCAGCCGTGCGGCTGCCAGGGACCGACCCGGCCGATCCACTGCCCGCTGCGCTTCTCGATCACCGAGAACATCGCAAATCCCTGCAACTGCCAGCTGCCGACCAGCGAGGTCAGGCTGCGCCAGACCACCGATGGCGCCTGCACGCCGCCAAGGTGATGCATGGTCTCGGCGTCGGCGGAAAAGGCGCAGAACGCCGCGAAATCCTCGGCAGTGGGCGGGCGCAGCACCAGGCGCTCGGTTTCCACGCGCACATCGAAGACGCTCATCGTCGGTTCTCCTGTGAACAGGCCCGCAGCCGGCCGCGGGCGATGGCTTCAAAACGCATTGATGCCGGTCAGTTCGCGGCCGACCACCAGTTGGTGCACGGTCTCGGTGCCCTCGTAGGTGATCACCGATTCCAGGTTCAGCGCATGCCGGATCGCGCCGTAGTCGGTGGTGATGCCGGCGCCGCCGAGCAGGTCGCGGCACTCCCGCGCGATGTCCAGCGCCATGCGCACGTTGTTCCACTTGGCCAGCGACACCTGCGCCGGCTGCAGCATGCCGGCGTCCTTGAGCCGGCCCAGTTGCAGCGCCAGCAACTGGGCGCTGGCGATGCGCCGTGCCATGTCGGCCAGCTTGATCTGCGCGCTCTGCGTCGCCGCCAGTGGCCGCCCGAACAGCATGCGCTCGCCGGCATAGGCCAGCGCCTCGCGCAGGCAGGCGATGGCCGCGCCGATCGCGCCCCAGCTGATGCCGTAGCGGGCCTGGGTCAGGCAGCCCAGCGGCGCCTTCAAGCCGCGCACGCCGGGCAGGCGCTGGCTGTCGGGCAGGCGCACGTCGTCGAAGAACAGCGCCGAGGTCACCGAGGCGCGCAGGCTCATCTTGTGCGCGATGCCCTGGGTGCCGAAGCCCGGGGTGCCGGCCTCGACCAGGAAACCCTGGATGCCATCGTCGGTCTGTGCCCACACGATCGCCACGTCGGCGATGCTGCCGTTGGTGATCCACATCTTGCTGCCGCTCAGGCGCCAACCGTCGCCGTCGCGCACCGCACGGGTCTGCATCGCCGCCGGGTCGGAGCCGCCCTGGGACTCGGTCAGGCCGAAGCAGCCGATCGCCGTGCCGGCGGCCATCGCCGGCAACCAGCGCTGGCGTTGCGCGTCGCTGCCATAGGCATGGATCGGGTACATGCATAGCGAGGACTGCACGCTGACGAAGCTGCGCAGGCCGCTGTCGCCGCGCTCCAGTTCCTGACAGATCAGGCCGTAGCAGACCGCGTTGAGGCCGCCACCGCCTTGCCCGGCGGGCAGGCTGGCGCCGAGCAGCCCCAGTTGCGCCAGTTCCGGCACCAGTTCGCGCGGGAACCGCGCCTGGTCGAAGGCGTCGCCGATCACTGGCAACACCTTGGCATCGACGAAGCGCGCCACCGCCTGCTGGATCGCGCGCTCCTCCTCGCTGAGCAGCGCGGCTACGTTGAACAGGTCGTCGCAAGGCAGGGGCATGGCGGCATCCACGGCGAAAACCGCATTGTATCGGCCCCGCCCGCGCCGCCGCCCGCAGATAGACGAAGGCCGGCGCAAGCGCCGGCCTTCGGAGGTGCAACCGCGCTGCGACTCAGCGCTGGCTGACGGCGACGTCGCCGGCCGAGGCGGTCTGGGTGACCAGGCGGCCGTCCAACACCGGCAGGCGGTCGCTGTTCGGGCGGTCGTCCATGCGCACGGTCTTTTCCTGGCCGTCGTAACGGTAGGTCACGTCATAGCCCTTGACCACGTCCTGCGTGCCCATGGCGATGCGGCTGCCCGGCTTGCTGTCCATGCGCATGGTGCCGGTGGTGCCGTCGTCGTTGCGGTAGGTCACGTTGTAGCCGGTGATGGTCGAGGACTGCGCGGTGCTGTTCTCGGTGTGGCACTGGCGCTCGGTACGGTCGACCACGCGGCCGCCGACGTGGTTCTGGTCGATGCGGTTGCCGATGAAGCCACCGGCCACCGCGCCGGCCGCGGTCGCGGCCTTGCGGCCGTTGCCATGGCCGATCTGGTTGCCGAGCAGGCCGCCGACCACCGCGCCGACCACGGTGCCGCCGACATTGCCGTCGCGCTCGGGCAGGCGCTCCTGCACCACCACGTCGTTGCACACCTGGCGCGGCGTGGTGGTGGTGGAGGTCTGGCGCAGCGGCTCGGTGCCGATCACCTCGGCGTAGCGCTGCTGCTTCTGGGTGATGGGGTCGACCCGGACCACGTCGGCGTACTCGAGCTTGCCGCCGACGCTGTTGTCCATCGCGCTGTCGCCGCGGGTATTGTCCAGGGCCGGGCGCACATCGCCGCTGGCGACGTCCACGGGTTTGTCGCGATTGTTCATGAAGGCCGCGGTGGCGACGCCGCCGACCAGCAAGGCGCCAGCCGCGACCAGAACGGTTGTCGTAGTGCTTTTCATGTGTGCTCTCCTGCGGGCTGACCGCGTTGTGTACGGTGCTGTGATTACCATGCCGAAGCTGAACCGATCCGCTCCCTATTCAGTAACGCGGCGTACACGCAACTGGTAACGCCCCCGGAACGTCGCCATATCAAAGCTGTTAGCGTTTCCACCGCTTCCCCGGAGCACCTGACATGCCCAACCCGATCGTCTATCCGCTGCTGCGCTGGGCGGGCAAATTGCGCTACCCGACGCTGTTCAAGATCACCGCCGGGCTGTTCGTGCTGAGCGTGCTGCTGCCCGATCCGGTGCCCTTCATCGACGAGATCGTGTTCGGCCTGGGCACCCTGCTGCTGGCCAACTGGAAGACCCGCACCCCGGCGCCGGCCACCGAGCCGCTGAACTCGACCGCGCAACGCGCGCGCCGCTGAGCGCCGATGCCGTTGATCGACAGCCACTGCCACCTGGACGCGGAGGAGTTCGATCCGGACCGCGACGCGGTGATCGCGCGCGCGCAGGCGGCGGGCGTGCAGGCGCAGGTGGTGCCGGCGGTGACCGCGGCGTCCTGGGCGAAGCTGCGTGCGGTCTGCGCGGCCGCGCCCGGCCTGTATCCGGCGTATGGCCTGCATCCGCTGTTTCTGGCCGAGCACCGGCCCGAGCACCTGCCCTTGCTCGGCGAGTGGATCGAACGCGAGCGTCCCTGCGCGATCGGCGAATGCGGCCTGGACTTCTTCGTCGAAGGCTTGGACGAAGCCGAGCAGCAGCGCTACTTCGCCGGCCAGCTGCAACTGGCACGAGAGTTCGACCTGCCGGTGATCGTGCATGCGCGGCGCGCGGTGGACGCGGTGATCCTGGCGATCCGCAAGGTCGGGCGCCTGCGTGGCGTGGTGCACAGTTTCGCCGGCAGCGCCGAGCAGGCGGCACAGTTGCAGTCGCTGGATTTCCTGATCGGCCTGGGCGGGCCGGTCACCTACGCACGGGCGCAGCGCCTGCGCCGGCTCGCCGCCACGGTGCCGTTGCAACAACTGCTGCTGGAAACCGATGCGCCGGACCAGCCCGATGCCGCGATCCGCGGCCAGCGCAACGAACCGGCGCGGCTGCGCACGGTGCTGGACACCATTGCCGCGCTGCGCGACGCACCTGCCGACTCCATCGCCGCGCAGACCACGGCCAATGCGCGGCGCTTGTTCGGCCTGCCCGACGTGCTTCCCGACGCAGCCGCGCCGGGCTGACGCAGGACTGTCGCGCAGACACAGCGCACACCGCTCGCCGGCGTGGCGGCGCCCCGTGCAAGCGCCGCTCGGCACACAGGCACGCAGCTCCACGCTGCAGCAATCCGCGCGAACGTCGCTTGCCGCGCATCTTTCGTACGAAACTGTGAACTGGGCTACCGGATCACGGTCTTTCGACAGGGTTTCCGCCTGCTGGCTTCTGCTACTGTGCACCGCGCTGAACGGCGAGCGGATCTTTTGTCCGCCAGGCACCGGAGTGTGAACCCGTTCGCTCTCAGCAAAAGGCTCGGCGGCCGGCTCGATGGCACGCGTTCTGGCAGATCGGATCATCCTGGCGTGAAACAACCGGCAAGCCGTATCCCCTACCCGCTTCTCCACAGCGCGCGGCGCACGCGTGCGATCGCCTCCTCCGCGGCCGCCCCGGCGCGAGCGGAGCCATCGCGCATGCGAGCGCCACGACGATGAAAAGCGGTGCGAGTTCGGAGAAACACGTCTCCAACGGCGAAAGCTGGGTCTCCCTGAAATTCCGCGACAGCAATCGCAGCCGCAAGATGCGCAGCACCCTGACCCTGGCCGGGGTCTCGTGCACCACGCTCGGCGCCTTGTGGACCGTGTGCTACCTGTACTACGGCCGGCCGGAACTGGCGCTCGCCTTCGTCGGGCTCACGGCGGTCGGCCTGCTCGCGCTGTGCCGCCGCCGCCATTGCGACGAGGCCTCGTTGTCGCTGGTGGCGCATGGCGTGTTCGTGGTGGTGCTGGTGATCTCGTTCATCGATGCGCCGATCGGCACGGTGCCGCGCTCGGTGCACACCTTCTTCCTGCCGCTGGCGGCCGGCGCGCTGTTCGTGTTCGACCGCAGCCGCCGCTACCGCGCGCTGGTGTTCCCGCTGGCATGCCTGGGCGCCTTCGTCGCGTTCGGTTCGGGCGAACTGGACTGGCTGACGCCGGCGTCCTCGCCACCGCTGGGGATGCGCCGGCTCGGCGCGATCTCCAACATGGCCTGCGCGGCCGGCCTGCTCGCGGCGATCCTGCACATCTACCGCAACGACGTGAACGCGCGCATTTCGCTGGAGCGGGAACTGGCGCGTGCAGTCGGCAACGGCGAGATCGAGGTGCTGTACCAGCCGCAGGTGAACGCGAACGGCAGCATGCTCGGCGCCGAGGCGCTGGTGCGCTGGCGCCATCCCAGCGGCAAGCTGCTGACCCCGGACAAATTCATCCCGCTGGCCGAAGAGAGCCAGCTGATCCGGGACGTGGGACTGGAAGTGCTGCGTCAGGCCTGCAGCACGCTGCGGCGCTGGTCGCACGAGCAGGATCTGCGTGCGCTGGTGGTCGCGGTGAACGTCAGCCCGGTGCAGTTGCTCGATCCCAACTTCGTGGCGTCGGTGAAGCAGGTGATCACCAGCGAGGGCGTGGCGCCGGCGTCGCTGGAATTCGAACTGACCGAATCGGCGCTGTACGTGGACACCGCCGGGGTGCGCGCCAAGATGCACGAACTCAAGGCGTTCGGCATCGGCTGGGCGCTGGACGATTTCGGCACCGGCTTCTCGTCGCTGGCCATGCTCAGGACGCTGCCGGTCACCAAGCTCAAGATCGACCGGCAGTTCGTCAACGACGCCAAGGCCGACGAGTCCTCGCGGCGCCTGCTGGCCAAGATCGTGGAGATCTCGGAGGTGATGGGCATGGTCGCGCTCGCCGAAGGCATCGAGGATGCGCAGCAGTGCGAGATGCTTTCGGCGATGGGTTGCCGGCACTTCCAGGGCTTCCTGTTCGGCCGGCCGCAGCCGGCGCACGACCTGGAACGGCTGGCCTTCCTGCAGGCCGGCACCGAGCGCAACCTGATGAGCGGCGCGGCCACGCGCGCCCCGGACGCGCCGCCGCCGTCCAGCGCGCGCTAGGCGGCA
>NZ_AQOK01000006.1:0-18514 GCF_000364645.1 Xanthomonas sp. SHU 308
CTGCGCGCGGCCGGGCTGTCGACCCAGGCGCATGCCGGCGACGCCGCGCTGAACCAGCTGGTGGCCAGCGACGCCTGCGACAGCGTGGTCGCCGCCATCGTCGGCGCGGCCGGCCTGGCCTCGACCCTGGCCGCGGCCCGCGCCGGCAAGCGCCTGTTGCTGGCCAATAAGGAAGCGCTGGTGCTGGCCGGCGAACTGGTCACCGCCGCGGCGGCCGCGGCCGGCGCCGAGATCATCCCGATCGACAGCGAGCACAACGCCATCTTCCAGTGCCTGCGCTCGCGCCAGACCGGTGCCGAGGTGCGGCGGGTGCTGCTGACCGCCTCCGGTGGCCCGTTCCGCGGCTGGGACCGCGCGCGCCTGCAGGCGGTGACCCCGGCGCAGGCCGTGGCGCACCCGAAGTGGTCGATGGGGCCGAAGATCTCCGTCGATTCGGCGACGTTGATGAACAAGGGCCTGGAGGTGATCGAGGCCCACCACCTGTTCGCGCTGGCGCCCGAGCGCATCGAGGTGCTGGTGCACCCGCAGAGCCTGGTGCATTCGCTGGTCGAGTTCATCGACGGTTCGACCCTGGCGCAGATGGGCCTGCCGGACATGCGCACCACCCTGGCGGTGGGCCTGGGCTGGCCGGACCGCATCGCCTCCGGGGTCGCCGGGCTGGACCTGCTGACGCAGGGCCGGCTGGATTTCGAGGCGCCGGACCTGGACGCTTTCCCCTGCCTGGGCCTGGCCTGGCGCGCGATGCAGGCCGGCGGCAGCGCCCCGGCGATCCTGAACGCGGCCAACGAAGTGGCTGTTTCAGCCTTTCTTCAGGGCCGGATCGGTTTCCTATCGATTCCTGCGCTGGTCGAGAACGCCCTGACCGAGCTGCCTGCGGTCGCGGCCGATTCCCTGGACGCGTTGCTGGCGGCGGATGCGCACTCGCGCAAGATCACCGAACTCGCCATTGCCCGCCACTTCGCCCATGCTTGATCCCCACGCCGCCATGAGCCACGCGCATGGGTAATGTCGTCGGCTCCATCTGGTGGATGCTGGTCAGCCTGGGCATCCTGGTGACCTTCCACGAGTTCGGCCATTTCTGGGTCGCCCGCCGCTGCGGGGTCAAGGTGCTGCGCTTCTCGGTGGGCTTCGGCAAGCCGCTGTGGTCGCGCTACGACCGCCACGGCACCGAGTTCGCGATCGCCGCGATTCCGCTCGGCGGCTATGTGAAGATGCTCGACGAACGCGAGGGCGAGGTGGCCCCGGCCGAGCGTGCGCAGGCCTTCAACAACAAGAGCGTGTGGCAGCGCATCGCCATCGTCGCCGCCGGCCCGATCGCCAACCTGATCCTGTGCGTGGCGTTCCTCTGGGCGATGTTCGTGATCGGCAAGCAGGATTACGCGCCCATCGTCGGCCGCGCCGAGGGCCTGGCGCAGCAGGCCGGATTCCAGCCCGGCGAGCGCATCGTCCGCGTCGGCGACCGCGACGTCGCCACCTGGAGCGAGGCCGCCATGCAGTTGACCGTCGCCGCCATGGACCGCGAGGACGTGCCGGTGCAGACCGAGGACGCGCAGGACGGCGCCAGCCATACCCGGACCCTGCGCCTGTCGCAGCTGCCGGTCGGCTTCGACGAGCAGCAGGTGCCGGCCCTGGCCGGCCTGACCTGGCGCTTTACCCTGCAGCCGGCAGTCATCGCCAACGTCACCGCCGGCTCGGCCGCCGACGGCGTGCTGCGCCCCGGCGACCGCGTGCTGGCGGTGGACGGCACCCCGATCACCAGCGCCGATCAGGTCGCGCCGCAGGTGCAGGCCCTGGGCCGCGGCGGCGGCAACGGCCTGATCGAGGTCGAACGCAACGGCGAGCGCCTGGCCCTGGACGTCCATCTCAAGCAGGCCGCCGGCCCCGGCGCGCCGCGCTGGACGCTGGGCGTGGCCATCGGCGAGCAGCGCCGCCCGGCCTACGACGCCACCCTGCGCTACGGCCCGCTGGCGGCGATCCCGGTCGCCTTCCGCGAGACCGGCCGGCTGGCCGGCGACACGCTCGGCATCCTGCGCCGCATGCTGACCGGCGAGGCCTCGCTGAAGAACGTGTCCGGCCCGATCACCATCGCCAAGGTCGCCAACGTCTCGGCAAAGCAGGGCCCGGACTGGTTCCTGAATTTCCTGGCGCTGCTGTCGCTGAGCCTGGCGATCATGAACCTGCTGCCGATCCCGATCTTGGACGGCGGGCACTTGCTGTATTACCTTATCGAGTTGGTCAAGGGCAGCCCGCTGAGCGAGCGCGCCATGGCGGCGGGGCAATTCGTGGGCCTGACGTTGCTGGCAGGACTGATGGGGTTGGCGTTCTACAACGACCTCTTCGGCCAGGCCCTGCGATGACCCGCGCCGATCCACTCGACCCGCTGTCGTCTTGCGCCGGCGCCCATGCAACAACGATATCGACCTCTACCGGACGTGACATGACGAGATTTCCCACTCGCCGCCTGCTTGCCCTCGCCCTCGCCGCCAGCCTCAGCCTGCCGGCCCTGGCCCAGGTAGCGGAGCCCTTCACCGCCAGCGACATCCGCGTCGACGGGCTGCAACGCATTTCGTCCGGCACCGTGTTCACCTACCTGCCGGTGGAACGCGGCGACACCGTGGACGAGGCCAAGGTCGCCGAGGCGATCCGTGCCCTGTACCGCACCGGCTTCTTCGAGGACGTGCGCGTCGACCGCCAGGGCAACATCCTGGTGGTCACGGTCAAGGAGCGTCCGGCGATCAACAAGCTGACCGTCACCGGCAACAAGGACATCAAGAGCGAGGAACTGCTCAAGGGCCTGTCCGACATCGGCCTCAGCGAAGGCGGCACCTTCGACCGGCTGAGCCTGGACCGGGTGACCCAGGAGCTGACCCGCCAGTACAACAACCGCGGCAAGTACAACGTCGAGATCACCCCGACGGTGAGCCCGCTGGACCGCAACCGCGTCGACGTGGCCATCGCGATCAAGGAAGGCAAGGCGGCCAAGATCCGCCACGTCAACCTGATCGGCACCGAGAAATTCCTCAACAAGGACATCCTGGAGAACTGGGAGTCGCGCGAGCACAACTGGCTGTCCTGGTACCGCCGCGACGACCAGTACTCCAAGGAAAAGCTGTCCGGCGACCTGGAGAAGCTCAACTCCTGGTACCTGGACCGCGGCTACGTCGACTTCAGCGTCGACTCCACCCAGGTGGCGATCAGCCCCGACAAGCGCGACATGTACCTGACCGCCGGCATCACCGAAGGCGAGCAGTACAAGATCTCCGACATCAAGGTCACCGGCGACACCATCCTGCCGCAGGAAGAGATCGAGAAGCTGGTGATCCCCAAGGCCGGCGACACCTTCTCGCGCGCGCTGCTGGAATACAGCTCCGACGCCATCACCAACACCCTGAGCAACATCGGCTACGCCTTCGCCAAGGTCACCCCCATCCCGACCACCGACCGCGAGAAGCGCACGGTGGCGGTGAACCTGCAGGTGACGCCGGGCCCGCGCGTGTCGGTGCGGCGCATCGTGTTCCGCGGCAACACCCGCACCTCCGACGAAGTGCTGCGCCGCGAAATGCGCCAGTTCGAGGACACCTGGTACTCGCAGGCGGCGATCGACCGCTCCAAGATCCGCCTGCAGCGCCTGGGCTACTTCGAGTCGGTGGACGTGGAAACCCCGCCGGTGCCGGGCAGCAACGACAAGGTCGACGTAGTCTACAACGTCAAGGAGACCACCTCGGGCAGCTTCACCTTCGGCCTGGGCTATTCGCAGACCTACGGCGTCACCACCTCGGTGCAGCTGTCGCAGAACAACTTCCTGGGCGGCGGCAACCGCGTCGCGGTGGACGCCTCGCGCAGCAGCTACCAGGAGCGCTACGCGTTCTCCTACACCAACCCGTTCTTCACCGACGACGGCGTGTCGCTGGGCTACAACCTGTCCTGGCGCAAGCTGGACTACTCCGACTTCGGCACCGCGCAGTACAACAGCACCAACGGCGCGGCGCAGGTGATCTTCGGCGTGCCGATCACCGAGACCGACAGCGTCTCGCTGATGTTCGGCGTGGACAGCAACCAGATCACCACCTATCCGGGCTTCACCCCGCAGGCGATCATCAACTACATCGACGCGATCGGGACCAAGACCTTCCACGCCTGGCGCAGCGAGCTCGGCTGGGCGCGCGACACCCGCAACGACTACTTCATGCCCACCCGCGGCATGTACCAGCGTGTGGGCCTGGAAGCCACCCTGCCCGGTTCGACCGTGGAGTACTGGAAGCTCAACTACCAGATCTCCAAGTACTGGCCGATCTCGCCGGCGCTGGTGCTCAACACCCGCGCGGAGTTCGGCTACGGCGACAGCTACGGCAGCGACGTGTCGCGCGACATCTGCGGCACCTACACCAGCGATGCGCAAGGCACGACGACCTACAACCCGCAGGCCTGCAACGGCTCCAATCTGATCCGCAGCGTCACCGCCTCGGGCCTGCCGTTCTACGAGAACTTCTACGCCGGCGGCACCAACTCGGTCCGCGGCTTCGAGGACAACACCCTCGGCCCGCGCTCGGAGGCCACCGCCTCGTACCGCCGCGGCCAGCCGCTGGGCGGCTCGTTCAAGACCGTGGGCTCGGCGGAAATGTACTTCCCGAAGCTGTTCGACAGCCCGTCGGCGCGCATTTCGGCGTTCGTGGACGTCGGCAACGTGTTCAATGGCGTGGACAACTTCAAGTCCAACCAGTTGCGCGCCTCCACCGGTATCGCCCTGCTGTGGCGGGCCCCGGTCGGCCCGATCTCGATCAGCTATGCGATTCCGTTGAAGAAGGAAGACAACGACGAGATCGAGCGCCTGCAGTTCACCTTTGGTGGGCAGTTCTAAAAGAACTGCCCACCCGCTGCCAGGGCTGCGCCCTGGCAGCCAGGTTTTCGCTGCGCGAAAACCTGCTGGGGCTTGGCTTGCCTAATCCGCGCGCCTGTCGGCGCGCCCCGAGCGCGTCACCGCATTCGCGCTGACGCCCCACGATTCGCACTGCGAATCGCGGGGCCCGGCTCATCGCCTTCCGAATCCCCCCGCCTTCGGCGCGCCCCCTTTACCAAAGGGGGCTTTGCTCGAGTCGGTCGATCGTGGCTTGCAGGTGATCGAGCCTATTCGGCTTGGTGTACGCGAGCGGGTCCCACGCCCTACGCGGGCGTACGTATGACCGTGCTGGTGGCACACGGTAGAATCTCCCGGTGAATACTTCGACCTATACCGCTGACGAGATCGCCGAGCGTTTCGGTCTGCAGGTGCATGGCGACGGCAGCGTCGCGGTGCGCGGCGTGGCCACGCTGGCGCAGGCCGGCCCGGGACAGCTCAGCTTCCTGGCCAATCCCCGCTATCGTGCGCAACTGGCCGACAGCACGGCGGCGATCGTGGTGCTGCGTGCCGACGACGCCGAAGCCGCGCCCGGCACCGCGCTGATCGCGCGCGATCCGTACGTCGCCTTCGCCAAGATCGCCGCGCTGTTCGACGTGGCCCCGCTGCGACCGCCCGGCATCCATCCCAGCGCCAGTATCGATCCCAGCGCGCAGGTCGCGCCCGGCGCGCACATCGGCGCGTTCGTCAGCATCGGCGCGCGCAGCGTCATCGGCGAGGGCTGCGTGATCGGCCCCGGCTGCGTGATCGGCGAGGACTGCCAGGTCGGCGCCGGCAGCGAACTGATCGCCCGCGTCACCCTGGTCACCCGGGTGCGTCTGGGCCAGCGCGTGCGTGTGCATCCCGGCGCGGTGCTCGGCGCCGACGGCTTCGGCCTGGCGATGGACGCCGGCCGCTGGATCAAGGTGCCGCAGCTCGGCGGCGTCCGCATCGGCGACGATTGCGAGATCGGCGCCAACACCTGCGTGGACCGCGGCGCGCTGGAAGACACCACCCTCGAAGAAGACGTGCGCCTGGACAACCTGGTGCAGGTCGCGCACAACGTGCACATCGGCGCGCACAGCGCCATCGCCGGCTGCACCGGCATCGCCGGCAGCGCCAAGATCGGCCGCTACGTGATGCTCGGCGGCGCGGTCGGCGTGGTCGGCCACCTGGAGATCTGCGACAAGGTCGTGGTCACCGGCAAGTCGGTCGTGCGCAACTCCATCCACGAGCCGGGCGAGTACTCGTCCGGCACCCCATTGACCGACAACCGCACGTGGCGCAAGAACGCCGCGCGCTTCAAACAGCTCGATGCCCTGGCCCGTCGCATCCTGTCTGTCAGCAAGGAGAAGGAATGAGCCACGATCAGCCCCTGCCGGACGCCACCCTGCCGGACATCAACCAGATCCGCGCACTGCTCCCGCACCGCTACCCGTTCCTGCTGGTGGACAAGGTGGTCTCGCTGGATTTCGAGAACCGCCGGATCGTCGCGCACAAGAACGTCAGCATCAACGAGCCGTATTTCCAGGGCCATTTCCCGGGCCAGCCGATCATGCCCGGCGTGCTGATCATCGAGGCGCTGGCGCAGGCCGGCGGCATCCTGACCCAGCTGGCGATGGGCCGCGACGCGCAGTCCAAGCTGTTCTACATGGTCAAGGTCGACAACGCCCGCTTCAACAGCCAGGTGGTGCCCGGCGACGTGCTGGAGCTGCACGTGGAAATCAAGCGGGTGATCCGCAACATGGCGGTGTACTACGGCGAGGCCAAGGTCAACGGCAAGGTCGTGGCCTGCGCCGAAGTGCTGTGCGCCGGCACCCGCGAATGACCCTGGCAGGAGACCTGCGATGAGCGCCAACGCTCCCCTGATTCACCCCTCCGCGATCATCGACCCGGGCGCGAAACTCGCCGCCGACGTGCGCGTCGGCGCCTTCACCGTGATCGGCGCCGAGGTGGAGATCGGCGAAGGCTGCGAGATCGGCTCGCATTGCAGCATCGTCGGCCCGACCCGGCTCGGCCGCGACAACCGCCTGGTCGGCCACGTCGCGCTCGGCGGCGACCCGCAGGACAAGAAGTTCGCCGGCGAACGCACCGAACTGGTGATCGGCGACCGCAACGTGATCCGCGAGTTCGTCACCGTCAGCCGCGGCACCGGCAGCGGCGGCGGCATCACCCGCGTGGGCAGCGACAACTGGTTCCTCGCCTACACCCACGTCGCCCACGACTGCATCGTCGGCAACCATTGCGTGTTCTCCAACAACACCACCCTGGCCGGGCACGTGGAAGTGGGCGACCACGTGATCATCAGCGGCTTCGCCGGCGCGCACCAGTTCTGCCGCATCGGCGATCACGCCTTCCTCGGCATGGGCGCGCTGATCAACGGCGACGTGCCGCCGTTCACCATGGTCGGCGGCAATTCGCTGGGGCGCCCGCGCGGCATCAACAGCGAAGGGCTGAAGCGCCGCGGCTTCGATCCCGAACGCGTGGCCGCGATCAAGCGCGCCTACCGCGCGCTGTACGTGGCCGGCCTGCCGCTGGCCGAGGCCAAGCACCAGTTGGCGGTGCTGGCCGAAGGCAGCGAGGACGTGCGCGCGATGCTGGAGTTCATCGAATCCAGCGAGCGGCCGTTGTTGCGATGACGGCCGGGAATGGGGAATCGGGAATGGGGAATGGGAAGAGCGGTCGCCCGCCCGGCCCCGGCCCTGCTGTTGCTTCGACCATTCCCCATTCCCCATTCCCCATTCCCCGCGCAGCGAAGCTGCGGATCGCCCTGGTCGCCGGCGAAGCCTCCGGCGACCTGCTGGGCGCGGGGCTGATCGACGCGCTGCGCGCGCGCTATCCCGACGCGGAGTTCGCCGGGGTCGGGGGCGAGGCGATGCGCCAGGCCGGGTGCCAGACCTGGTTCGACGCCAGCGAGCTGGCGGTGATGGGTCTGCTGGAAGTGCTGCGGCACCTGCCGCGCCTGCTGAAGCTGCGCCGCGCGCTGCGCGAGCGGCTGCTGGCCTGGCGCCCGGACGTGTTCGTCGGCATCGATGCCCCCGACTTCAACCTGGGCGTGGAGCGCTGGCTGAAGCAGCGCGGGCTGCGCACCGTGCATTACGTCAGTCCATCGGTATGGGCCTGGCGCGAGCAGCGCGCGGCCAAGATCGGCGCCAGCGCCGACCGGGTGCTGTGCCTGTTCCCGATGGAGCCGCCGATCTACGCCAAGCACGGCGTGGACGCGCGCTTCGTCGGCCACCCCATGGCCGATGCGATCGCGCTGCACGAAGACCGCGGCGCGGCGCGTGCGTCCCTGGGCGTGGCCGCCGACGTGCCGGTGCTGGCGGTGTTGCCGGGCAGCCGCCTGGGCGAGATCGGCAAGCTCGGCGACACCTTCTTCGCCGCCGCCGCGCAGGTGCTGCAGCAGCTTCCGGACGCGCGC
The DNA here is from genome assembly GCF_000364645.1 of Xanthomonas sp. SHU 308. Taxonomy (NCBI): domain Bacteria; kingdom Pseudomonadati; phylum Pseudomonadota; class Gammaproteobacteria; order Lysobacterales; family Lysobacteraceae; genus Xanthomonas; species Xanthomonas sp. SHU 308. The sequence goes on from NZ_AQOK01000006.1 coordinate 8,295, forward strand.
GTGCTGGTGCCGGCCGCCAATGCCGCGTGCAAGGCGCTGATCGAAGAACAACTCGCGCGCTCGGCCTTGCCGGCGGCCGCCACCCGGGTGCTGGACGGCCACGCGCGCACCGCGCTGCTCGCCGCCGATGCGGTGCTGCTGGCCTCCGGCACCGCGACCCTGGAAGCCATGCTGGTGAAGCGGCCGATGGTGGTCGGCTACAAGGTCGCCCCGCTCACCTACCGCATCGTCAAGGCGCTGGGCCTGCTGAAGGTGGACCGCTACGCCCTGCCCAACATCCTCGCCGGCCGCGACCTGGCACCGGAACTGATGCAGGACGCCTGCACCCCCGACGCCCTGGCCGCCGCGCTGCTGCACTGGCTGCGCAACCCGCAGGCGGTAGCGGCGCTGCAGCCCGAATACGAACGCCTGCACCTGCTGCTGCGCCAGGACGCCTCGGCGCGCGCGGCCGATGCGGTGCTCGAATTGCTGGAGGGCCGGGAATCGGGAATCGGGAATCGGGAATCGACAGGAGCAACGGCATGAAGCGCTCCCTTCCCCCGCCGTCGCCGCAGCAGTCGCTTTTGTCCCATTCCCCATTCCCCACTCCCGATTCCCGGCTCTACGCCGGCGTCGACGAAGCCGGCCGTGGTCCCCTGGCCGGGCCGGTGGCGGTGGCGGCGGTGGTGTTCGATCCGGCGCGCACCCGCATCAACGGGCTGGACGATTCCAAGCAGCTGACCGCGGCGCGCCGCGAGACGCTGTATGCGCGCATCGTCGAGCGCGCGCTGGCCTGGCAGGTGGTGCTGATCGAGGCCGAGGAGATCGACCGGCTGAACATCTACCAGGCGACCATGCTGGGCATGCGCCGCGCGGTCGAGGGCGTGGCCCACGTGGCCGGCTTCGCCCGCATCGACGGCAACCGCGTGCCCAAGGGCCTGCCCTGCGCCGCCGAGGCGCTGGTCGGCGGCGATGCCCGCGACCGCGCGATCATGGCCGCCTCGATCGTCGCCAAGGTCACCCGCGACCGGATCATGCAGCGCCTGCACGACGAACACCCGCACTACGGCTTCGACCTGCACAAGGGCTACGCCACCCCGGCGCACCTGGCCGCACTGGCCGCGCACGGCCCCTGCATCCACCACCGGCGCAGCTTCGCGCCCGTCAGGATGGCCCTGGCGGGCCGGGAGCCGGCCGTGGAGATTGGGGATTCGCTGGAGTCGCTGCAACTCGCGTAGGACGTTCGACTGGGTCGGGCCGGCATCGCGCGCACTCAACGCGCAATGAGACCGCAAACGAATCCCCAATCCCCACTCCCGAATCCCCGCCCCTCGCTGTCAAGCCTTGCCCGGCTCGCCCCCCGCCGCTACCCTGCCCGGGCATCGCTCTGGTTCCGCATGTCCACTTCCCGCTTCGCCCATCTGCACATCCACACCGAGTTCTCGCTGGCGGATTCGACCATCCGTGTGCCCGAGAAACCGGATCAGGCTGACCCGAAGAAAGCCAAGCAGGCCAACCTGCTCAGCCGCGCGGTGGAACTGGACCTGCCCGCGCTGGCGGTCACCGACCTCAACAACCTGTTCGCGCTGGTCAAGTTCTACAAGGCCGCCGAGGGCGTGGGCATCAAGCCGATCGCCGGCGCCGACCTGCTGATCGCCGACGGCACCCAGGCGCCGTGGCGGCTGACCGTGCTGTGCCGCAATCGCGACGGTTACCTGAGCCTGTCGCGGCTGCTGACCCGCGCCTGGCTGGAAGGCCACCGCAGCGAAGGCGGCGTGGCGCTGCGCCCGGAATGGCTGCAGACCGGCAGCGACAACCTGTTCGCGCTGGCCGGCCGCGAGAGCCTGGCCGGGCGCCTGGCCAGCGAAGGCCGCCACGATCTGGCCGAGCAGCAACTGGCCGACTGGCAGCGCATCTTCGGCGACGGCCTGCACCTGGAACTGACCCGTACCGGCCGCGACGGCGAGGAAGCGTTCAACCAGTTCGCCCTGCACGCCGCCGGCACCCGCGGCCTGCCGGTGATCGCCAGCAACGACGTGCGCTTCCTGTACGCCAGCGACTTCGCCGCGCACGAGGCGCGCGTGTGCATCTCCTCCGGCCGCGTGCTCGACGATCCCAAGCGCCCGCGCGACTACAGCGACCAGCAGTACCTGAAGTCGGCCGAGGAGATGGCCGCGCTGTTCGCCGACATCCCCGACGCGATCGACAACACCCTGGCGCTGGCGCAACGCTGCAACATCGAGATGCAGCTGGGCACCTACTTCCTGCCCGCCTATCCGGTGCCCGACGACGAGACGCTGGACAGTTGGATCCGCAGCCAGTCGCGCGACGGCCTGGCCGCGCGCCTGGAGAAGAACCCGCTGGCGCCCGGCAAGACCCGCCAGGACTACGTGGACCGGCTCGAGTTCGAGCTGGACACCATCATCAAGATGGGCTTCCCCGGCTACTTCCTGATCGTGGCCGACTTCATCCAGTGGGGCAAGAACCAGGGCATCCCGATCGGCCCGGGCCGCGGTTCCGGCGCCGGTTCGCTGGTGGCGTGGGCGCTGCAGATCACCGACCTGGATCCGCTGCCGTACAACCTGCTGTTCGAGCGCTTCCTCAACCCGGAACGCGTGTCGATGCCCGACTTCGACATCGACTTCTGCATGGATCGCCGCGACGAGGTGATCGACTACGTGGCGCGCAAGTACGGCCGCGACCGGGTCAGCCAGATCATCACCTACGGCACCATGGCGGCCAAGGCGGTGGTGCGCGACTGCGGCCGCGTGCTCGGCTTCCCGTACGGCCTGGTCGACGGCGTCGCCAAGCTGATCCCCAACATCCTCGGCATCACGCTGAAGGATGCGATGGGCGAAGGCAAGGACAGCGAGATGGCCTCGCCGGAGCTGATCCAGCGCTACCAGGCCGAGGACGACGTCCGCGACCTGATGGACCTGGCGCGGCAGCTCGAGGACCTGACCCGCAACGCCGGCAAGCACGCCGGCGGCGTGGTGATCGCGCCGACGCCGCTGTCCGACTTCTGCCCGCTGTTCGCCGAACACGATGTCGACACCTTCGGCAAGAACCCGGTCACCCAGTTCGACAAGGACGACGTCGAGCAGGTCGGCCTGGTCAAGTTCGACTTCCTCGGCCTTCGCACCCTGACCATCATCGACTGGGCGGTGAAGGCGATCAACGTGCGCCACGCGCGCGCCGGCATCCCGCCGGTGGAGATCGCCGCGATCCCGCTCGACGACGCGCCGACCTACAAGGGCATCTTCGCCTCGGGCAACACCGGTGCGGTGTTCCAGTTCGAATCCTCGGGCATGCGCCGGCTGCTGAAGGACGCCCGCCCCGACCGCTTCGAGGACCTGATCGCGCTGGTGTCGCTGTACCGCCCGGGCCCGATGGACCTGATCCCCTCGTTCAACGCGCGCAAGCACGGGCAGGAGGAGATCGTCTATCCCGATCCGCGCACCGAAGCGATCCTGAAGGACACCTACGGCATCATGGTGTACCAGGAGCAGGTGATGCAGATGGCGCAGATCGTCGGCGGCTACTCGCTGGGCGGCGCCGACCTGCTACGCCGCGCGATGGGCAAGAAGGTGCCGGCGGAAATGGCCAAGCACCGCGAGATCTTCCGCGAGGGTGCGGCCAAGGGCGGCGTCGGCGAGGCCAAGGCCGACGAAATCTTCGACCTGATGGAGAAGTTCGCCGGCTACGGCTTCAACAAGTCGCACGCCGCCGCCTACGCGCTGGTCAGCTACCAGACCGCGTGGCTGAAACGCCATTACCCGGCCGAGTTCATGGCGGCCACCCTGTCCTCGGACATGGACAACACCGACAAGGTGGTCGGCTTCCTCGACGAGGTGCGCAACCTCGGCCTGACCGTGCTGCCGCCGCGCATCAACGCCTCGGCCTACATGTTCGAGGCTGCCACCCCGGACACGATCCAGTACGGCCTGGGCGCGATCAAGGGCGTGGGCCGTGGCGCCTGCGAGGCGATCGTGGCCGAGCGCGAGCGCGGCGGCGAGTACGCTTCGCTGCTGGATTTCTGCACCCGCGTGGAATCGGCCAAGCTCAACAAGCGCACCCTCGAGGCGATGATCAACGCCGGCGCGATGGACGGGCTGGGCGCCAACCGCGCCACGCTGATGCTGCAGTTGCCGGAGGTGATGAAGGCCACCGAGCAGATGGCGCGCGAGCGCGCCTCCGGGCAGAACTCGCTGTTCGGCGGCGCCGACACCAGCGCCCCGGCGCTGCGCCTGGACCTGCCGGAGAGCAAGGAATGGCCGCTAGGCCAGTTGCTGGCCGGCGAGCGCGAGACGCTGGGCTTCTACCTCAGCGGCCATCCGTTCGATCCGTACCGCGACGAAGTGCGCGAACTGGTCGGCTGCGACCTGAGCGCGCTGGAGAAGATCTGCGCGCAATCCGGCGGCGGCCGCGGTGGTGGCGGCGATGGCGAGAAGCGCGCCTGGCGCCCGGAGGTCAGCGCGATCCTCGCCGGCCAGGTGGTCGGCGTGCGCCGCAAGGGCGACAGCCAGGTGTTCGTGCAACTGGAGGACGGCCGTGGCCGCATCGAGTGCAGCGCGTTCTCCGACGCCATCGCCGAGTTCGGCCACCTCCTGACCCGCGACCGCATCCTCATCGTCAAGGGCGGTGTGCGCGAGGACGAATTCAACGGCGGCTATGCGATGCGCATCCGCCAGTGCTGGGACTACGAGCAGATCTGCACGCACCACGCGCAGCGCCTGTCGCTGCGCCTGGACCTGCGCCAGCGCAGCGCCTGGCCGCGCATCGACGGCCTGCTCGCCCGCCACCGTCCCGGCAAGACGCCGTTGCGCCTGGATCTGCTGCTGCAGTCGCCGCAGGGCGGCATCGCCGGCATGCTCGACCTCAACGGCAGCCATTCGGTGCGCGTGGACCCGCAACTGCTGGATGCCCTGCGCGGCGACCCGGCGGTGCGCGCGGTGAAGGTCAAATACAACCCGCCATGGGCGAACTGAGCCTGGCGCGCAGCGCGGCGCGCCCGTTGCACATGGCCGAAGGAAGGAGGCCGCGATGAAGACCGTGCTGTTCCCGTTCGCTGCCGCGCTCGCGCTGGCGGCGTGTTCCTCGTCCAACGTCGACTTCCAGATCGACAACCCCACCGCCGCGCCGCTGTCGATCACGCTCGACGGCAAGACCCTGCAGGTGCCGGCACAGCAGGCGCAGCCGGTGACGTTGGCGGCCGGCGAGCACCACCTGCGCAGCGAACGCCTGGGCGATGTGCGCTTCATCGTCTACGCCGATACCAGGGGCGGACTGATCAATCCGACCCTGAGCGAGTACGTGACCGCGAACGCGATCTACCTCACCGGCCCGGACAAGGCGAAGAACTTCGGTTCGATCAACGCGCGGATCGAACTGAACGGCGTCACCTTCGAAGGCCCGTTCAAACAGACCCACGACCTGTTCATCGACAAGAACTGGACCTTCGGCGTGCGCGAGCCGTTCCCGGACGAGCAGGTCGTCGCGCATGTCGATGCCAGCGGCGGCAAGATCTCCAGCAAGATCTTCACTGCGCCGGACTTCATCGCCTACGTCGAGACCGGCATGGGCCAGCCCGGCGCGTTCGCGCGCGCGCGGCCGGGCCGTTACGTGACGCCGCGCTTCGCGCTGGAGAAGGCCCCGGCGACGTTGCCGCCGCTGGACCCGGCCTACGAGGCCCATGCCGGCCCGCTGCGCGCGCTCTACGCGCGTCACCTGCGCGCGACCGGCGCCGACGCGCAGCGTGCCCTGCGCAAGGAAGCCTTCCAGGCGCAGATGGCGTTCACCACCGCCACCGCGACGCTGGGCGCCTCGCTGCCGCCCTCGGCCAACGAGGCCTGCAACACCTTCGTGCACGCCTTCGGCGAGCTGACCGGGCGCAGTGCGCTGGTCGTTCCCTGAACCGCCGCCCCCGGCCAGCCGCGCCCCGCCGGCCTTTCCACACCGGAGCGTACGGGCAGTTGCCGTACATTCGGCTAAGCTTCCCCACCTTTGATCCATCCAACGGCTTCCAATGAACCCGAACTACCTCGACTTCGAGCAACCCATCGCCGATCTGGAAGCCAAGATCCAGGAACTGCGCAACGCCAGCACCGGCCCGGCGGTCAACGTCGACGCCGAGGTGGGTGCGCTGGAAGACAAGCTGCGGGTGCGCACCGCGCAGATCTTCCGCGACCTGTCCTCGTGGCAGATCTCGCAGTTGGCGCGGCATCCGCAGCGCCCGTACACGCTGGATTACATCAACGTGTTCTGCGACGAGTTCCAGGAACTGGCCGGCGACCGCGCGTTCGCGGACGACAAGGCCATCGTCGGCGGCCTCGGCCGCATCGATGGCCGCGCGGTGGTGATCATCGGCCACCAGAAGGGCCGCGACACCAAGAGCAAGATCGCGCGCAATTTCGGCATGCCGCGCCCGGAGGGCTATCGCAAGGCGCTGCGCCTGATGAAGCTGGCCGAGCGCTTCAAGCTGCCGCTGCTGACCTTCATCGACACCCCCGGCGCCTACCCCGGCATCGGCGCCGAGGAGCGCGGCCAGAGCGAGGCGATCGCGCGCAACCTGCTGGAGATGGCCGAGCTGAAGGTGCCGGTGATCTGTACCGTGATCGGCGAAGGCGGCTCCGGCGGCGCACTGGCGATCGGCGTGGGCGACCGCACCCTGATGCTGGAATACGGCACCTACTCGGTGATCTCGCCGGAAGGCTGCGCCTCGATCCTGTGGAAGGACGCCTCCAAGGCCAAGGACGCCGCCGAACAACTCGGCCTGACCGCCAAGCGCCTGTCCGCGCTGGGCCTGGTCGACAAGGTGATCCGCGAACCGATCGGCGGCGCCCACCGCAACCCCACGCAGATGGCCAAGCGCCTGAAGGCGGTCCTGCTCAACGAACTGGACGCCCTGGAACAGCTGCCGATCGAGCAGTTGCTGGAGAAGCGCTACGCGCGTCTGCGCAGCTACGGGGCGTACGAAGCGGCCTGATCGCGACACAAAGAAGCGTTGTCCATGAATCCCATCGTCCTGCTGTCGCTGGCCTTGCAGTTGGCCTGCTGCGTGCACGTGGTGCGCAGCGGCCGCCCGCTGTATTGGATCTTCATCCTGCTGATCTTTTCGTATCTGGGGATCCTGATCTACGTGATCGCCGAACTGCTGCCGGAGTGGCGCAACGATCCGCGCGCGCGCCGCCACCTGCGCAAGGTCGGCGCCACGCTCGATCCGAACCGCGACAAGCGCACCGCCGGCAATCGCCTGGAACTGGCCGACACCGTGGACAACCGCCGGCAACTGGCCGAGGTGCACCTGGATAACGGCGAGTACGCGCAGGCGGCCGAGGTGTTCGAGAGCGGCTTGCGCGGCATCCACCGCGACGACCCCGGACTACTGCTCGGACTGGCCAAGGCGCAGTTCGGCCTGGACCAGCCGGCCGCGGTGAAAGCCACGCTGGACCGGCTGATCGCCGCCAACCCGCAGTTCCGCTCGCAAGACGGCCACCTGCTCTACGCGCGCGCCACCGAGGCGCTGGGCCAGACCGACGCGGCGCTGGAGGAATACGCCGCGCTCGCCGACGACTACCCCGGCGAAGAAGCGCGCGTGCGCTACGCGCAACTGCTGCAGCGCGCGGGCCAGCCGCAGCGCGCCGGCGAAGTGTTCAACGAAGTACTGAAGCGCTCCAGCCTGGCCCCGCGCTACTACCAGCGTGACCAACGCCAGTGGATCGACCTGGCCCGCAGCGAACTGAAGCAACTCGACAGCCGCAACGCCTAGCTGCTGGCGCAAAGCCGGAAAGGGTCGGAAACGGGGACTTTCGAATCCCCAATCCCCAATCCCAAATCCCCGCTCAAAACGGCTTGGCCAGCACCAACCAGATCACCACCAGCAGCGCCAGCACCGGCAGCTCGTTGAACAGGCGCAGCGCGCGCGAGGACGGCAGCGCGCCGGCCTGGCCGACGCGCTTGAGCCAGCGGCCGGTGAAGATGTAGTAGGCCAGCATCAGCGCGACCAGGCCGAGCTTGGCGTGCAGCCAGCCGCTGTGGCCGGGCGCGACCATGGTCGGGAAGTCCGGCAGCACCTTGTAGCCCAGCCACAGGGTCAGCCCCAGCAGCAGGGCCAGGCCGAACATCATGTGGCCGAAGCGGTACAGGCGCCGGCCCATCAGCGCCAGGCGCTCCTGCACCTGCGGCTGGCCCACGCTCTCGGCGACGTTGACCAGGATCCGCGGCAGGTAGAACACCGCCGCCATCCATGCGATCACGAACAGCAGATGCAGGGACTTGATCCACAGGTAGAGTTGCATGCGCTGGCTCCGTGTCGCTGGCGTAGGATGTGCGGCCATTTTCGCCGATTCGTCCGGCGCCCGCACGGACCACACGCCCGCATGGACAAACAGTACGACGCCGACTACTTCCAGCGCTGGTATCGCCGCGACGGCATCGGCGATGCCGCGCGCCTGGCGCGCAAGGTCGCGCTCGCCGTGGCTCAGGCCGAGTACTACCTGGAACGGCCGATCCGCAGCGTGCTCGACATTGGCTGCGGCGAAGGCGCCTGGCGCGCGCCGCTGCTGAAGCTGCGGCCGAAACTGCGCTACCTCGGCTTCGACAGCAGCGACTACGCGGTCGCCCGCTACGGCCGCCACCGCAACCTGCACCCGGCGCGCTTCGGCGATTTCGCCTGGCTGCGGCCGTGCGCGCCGGTGGACCTGCTGGTGTGCTCGGACGTGCTGCACTACGTGCACAGCCGCGAACTGCGCCAGGGCCTGCCCGGCCTGGTGGAGCTGTGCGGCGGCGTGGCGTTCCTGGAGACCTTCGCCGCCGAGGACGACTTCGACGGCGACCACGCCGGCTTCCAGCCCCGCGCGGCGCGCTGGTACCGGCGCCAGTTCGGTGCGCTCGGGCTGCGCCCGGTCGGCAGTCATTGCTGGCTGGCGCCAGCGCTGGCGGGGGATGCGGCGGCCCTGGAGACGATTGGTCTGGTGCCCCATTAAGGTGCAAACTGCGCGGATGCGTTATGCTGCACGGCAGCATACGCTCAGGATGGAAACACCGGCATGCTCTACCAGTGGCACGAACTGACCCGTAACCTGCTCGCCCCCTGGGTACACCAGGCCGAAGCCAACGCCAAGATCTTCTCCGACCCCAACAGCCTGTGGTCGACGCTGCCCGGCGCCGAGCGCCTGGCCGCGAGCAACGAGTTGATGCACCGCCTGGGCAAGGACTACGAGAAGCCGGCCTGGGCGCTGGACCATGTCGAAGTCGACGGCCACGCCCTGCCGATCGTCGAGCAGGAAGTGCTGCGCAAGCCGTTCTGCCGCCTGCTGCGCTTCAAGCGCTTCAGCGACGACGCCAAGGTCGTGGACGGACTCAAGAAGCAGCCGGCCGTGCTGGTGGTGGCGCCGCTGTCCGGCCACCACGCCACCCTGCTGCGCGACACCGTGCGCACCCTGCTGCGCGACCACAAGGTCTACGTCACCGACTGGATCGACGCGCGCATGGTGCCGCAGTCCGAAGGCGACTTCGGCCTGGACGACTACGTGCGCTACGTGCAGGACTTCATCCGCCACATCGGCGCCGAATCGCTGCACGTGATGAGCGTGTGCCAGCCGACCGTGCCGGTGCTGGCCGCGGTGTCGCTGATGGCCGGACGCGGCGAGACCACGCCGCGCTCGCTGGTGATGATGGGCGGGCCGATCGATGCGCGCCGCAGTCCCACCGAAGTCAACAACCTGGCCACGCGCAATCCGCTGTCCTGGTTCGAGCACAACGTCATCCATACCGTGCCGCCGGCCTACCCCGGCCACGGTCGCGCCGTCTACCCGGGCTTCCTGCAGCACATCGGCTTCCTGGCGATGAACCCGAGCCGGCACTTCATGTCGCACTGGGATTTCTACGCCAACCTGGTCAAGGGCGACCTGCAGGACGCCGAGGCGCACCGCCGCTTCTACGACGAGTACAACGCGGTGCTGGACATGCCGGCCACCTACTACCTGGACACCATCCGCGTGGTGTTCCAGGAATTCCTGCTGCCGCGCGGCGAATGGGTGATCGACGGCGAACGCGTCGACCCGGCCGCGATCCACGACACCGCGCTGCTCAGCATCGAAGGCGAACTGGACGACATCTCCGGCCTGGGCCAGACCGCCGCCGCGCAGGACCTGTGCACCGGCATTCCCGCGGCGCGCCGCCAGCACCTGGAAGTGCAAGGCGCCGGCCATTACGGCATCTTCAGCGGCCGTCGCTGGCGC
>NZ_AQOK01000007.1:0-10026 GCF_000364645.1 Xanthomonas sp. SHU 308
TGGCGCGCGCCGGCCATCGCCGACGCGCACCTGCCGCACTCAGCGCGGCGCCGGGGCCGCCGCCCCGCCCTGCGGCACCCCTTCGGCATCGATCACGGTGACCTCGCCCAGCTTCAGCGCGCGCACCGGCGCCTCGATCTGCTTGAGGTCGCCCACCACCACCCAGGTCAAGGTGTTCGGGTCGAGCATCGACGCCGCCTCGCGCACCTGCGCGGGGCTCATCGCCTCGATCTCGGCCTTGCGCTTGAACACGTAGTCGTCGGGGCGGCCGTAGCGGACGATGCCGCCGATCGCGCCCATCACCGCGCTGGCCGTCTCGTAGGCGCCCGGCAGGCTCAGGGTCTGGATGTTGCGGATGCGCGCCACCTCCTCCGCCGTCGGCGGCGCCTTGCCGCTCGCGAAGGCGCTGATCTCCTTGTACATCTCCTGCAGCGCCGGGGCGGTCTTGTCGATCTGCACCGGGGCCGAGGCGGTCCACGGCCGCTGGCCGAGGGCGCTGGCCGCGCCGCTGCGGGCGCCGTAGGACCAATGCTTGTTCTCGCGCAGGTTCATGTTCAGGCGCGAGGTGAAGTCGCCGCCGATCACGCCATTGGCGATGTCGAAGCGGACCGCCGCCGGATCGGTGGTCGGCGGCACCAGTTCCGAGGCGAACAGGTTGGCCTGCACCGCGCCGGGCTGGTCGATCAGGTACACGCGTGGCTTGGCCGGCCGCGCCACGTGGGCCGGGACCGGCACCGACGGCGCCGTCCCTTCACCCTTCCAATCGCCGAACTGCGCGTCCAGCAGCGGCACGATCTCGGCCAGGGTGGTGTCGCCGACCACGATCAGGGTGGCGTGCTCCGGACGCACCCAGTCGCGGTGGAAGTCGACCAGATCCTCGCGCTGCAGGGCCGCGATCGCCGCCTCGGTGCCGATGCCGCTGAACGGCATCGCGTAGGGATGGCCGACGCCGTACAGCAGCGGCGGCAGCACCCGCATCGCCACGCCGTTGGGCTGGGCCTTCTCCTGGCGGATGCTGGCGATCCAGCTGGCGCGGACCCGTTCGATCTCGTTCGGCGCGAAGCGCGGCCGCCGCAGCATGTCCGCGTACAGCGCCAGCGACGGCGCCAGGTTCTCCTTCAGCGCCGACAGGTAGGCATTGCTGCCGTCCAGCGCAGCGCCGGCCGCCAGCGACGCCCCCAATGCCTCGGCCGCATCGGCGAACGCCAGCGCATCGCGCTCGCCGGCGCCATCGTCGAGCATGCCCATGGTGAAGTTGGCCGTCCCCGGCTTGCGCCCCTGGTCGGCGCTGTAGCCGCCCTGGAACTCGTAGCTGAACTGCACCACCGGTACCTCGTGGCGTTCGGCCAGAATCACCGTGGTGCCGTTCTTCAGCGTCGCGCGCTGCAGCGTCGGGAACGTCAGTTTCGGAAACTGGGTGGTCTTGGGCGGGCCGGCACTGCGGTCGACCACGCTGGGCAGGGTGCGGTACTTGGGATCGACCGGCGGCGGATTCAGCGGCGCCGGTTGCACCGTCGGCTCCTCGGCCTGCGCCACGCGTTCGCCCGGCTGCACCAGCAGGGTGTAGTCGCCCTTGCCCAGCCACTTGCGGCCGACGGCGGTGAGATCGCGCGGGCGGGTCTCGGCGATGGTCGCCAGCGAGGTACGGAAGCAGCCGGGGTCGCCGGTGTACACCGCGCACTCGGCCAGCACGTCGGCCTTGCCGCCGAAGCCGCCGATGCGCTCGACGCCACGGATGAAGCCGGCGCGAAAGGCGGTCTTGGCGCGCGCCAGTTCGGCCTTGTCCGGCCCCTTGTCCAGCAGCCGGCGCAGCTCTTCGTCGATCGCCGCCTCGACCCTGGCCGGGTCCACGCCCTGCTTGACCATGGCGATGATGCCGAAGCCGGAGCCGAGCTGCGACGGCCAGACCGAGGCGCTGACCATATCCACCAGCTTGTCCTGGTGGACCAGGCGCCGGTCCAGCCGCGAAGAGGTGGCGCCGCCCAGCACCTGCGCCAGCAGTTGCAGGCGGTCGACGTCCTCGGTGCCTGTCTGCGCCACGTTCCAGACGCGGTAGATCCGCGTCTGCGGCACCTTGTCGGTCATGGTCTCGCGGGTGGACTGGCTGCGCTGGGCCACGTCGACCTTGGGCTGGGCCATGCTCGGGCCGGCCGGGATGTCGCCGAAGTAGCGCGTCACCTTCTCCTTGGCCGTGGCCACGTCGATGTCGCCGGCCAGCACCAGCACCGCGTTGTTGGGACCGTACCAAGTGCGGAACCACTGCTTCACGTCGGCCAGCGACGCTGCATTGAGGTCGTTCATCGAGCCGATGACGGTGTGGTGGTACGGGTGGCCGGCCGGGTACAGCGCGCGACTCAGCCGGCTCCAGGCCTGCCCGTACGGCTGGTTTTCGCCCTGGCGCTTCTCGTTCTGCACCACCCCGCGCTGCTCGTCCAGCGCCGCCTGATCGATGGCGCCGAGCAGGTGGCCCATGCGGTCCGACTCCATCCACAGCGCCATGTCCAGCGCGGTGGTCGGCACGTTCTCGAAGTAATTGGTGCGGTCGCTGTTGGTGGTGCCGTTCTGGTCGGTGACGCCGACCTGCTTGAACGGCTCGAAGAACTCGCCGTGGTGGTTCTCGCTGCCCTGGAACATCAGGTGCTCGAACAGATGCGCGAACCCGGTGCGCCCGGCCGGCTCGTCTTTGGCGCCGACGTGGTACCAGAGGTTGACCGCCACGATCGGCGCCTTGCGATCGGTGTGCACCACCACCCGCAACCCGTTGGGCAGTGTGAATTGCTCGTAGGCGATATCCACCGACGCGGCGGCAGCGGGCCTGGCCGCCGTCGAAGGCGGCGCGTAGCTCAATGCGCCGAGCGCGACGGACAGGGCGACGGCCAACAGGGCGCCACGCGGGCGGGTCGAGACGGTCATGCGGATTCCTTCTTCCTTGGGGCGAGTGAAACAGCCGGTGAACGCCGATCGTACCGGGCGTACCGCACGGCGCGCAGTCCGCCGTTGTCGCTGACGCCCTTCTGCAACGGCGTCACCCCCAACCCATCAGCGGGTCGGCTGCCGCCGCGGACGGCGCCGCGGTGTCCGCGTCCGGCGTACGCGAGCGCCCGGGTGTCCGCCCGCGGACACATCACCCAGGAAAATTCTCTTTCAAAAACAGAATCTTGGAATTGGCACGCGGTCTGCTTACACATCCCCGAGCGCAAGAGTCCCCGGCATTAAGTGAATGAAAGCTTAATAAAACAACCCGGCGCAAAAAAGTTCTTGCAACCCCTGATTAGGTGTACTACCTTACTACCACACCACTTATCAACAACACCAAAGAGGCCCATCATGAAGACCACCGCCCTGCTCCTGACCGCCGCCATCGCCGCCCTGCTCGCCGCGCCGTCCTTCGCCGCCACGCAGATCACCACCCTGGATGCGGTGCAGGTGCGCCCTTCCGCCGACCAGATCGCCCAGCGCAGCATCGAACAGGCCAGCGGCATCGCCACCCTGGCGGCCGTGCAGGTGCGCCCCTCGGCCGAGCAGATCGCCCAGCGCGACGCCGAACTGTCCAGCCCCATCGCCACCCTGGCGGCGGTGCAGGTGCGGCCCTCCGCCGAGCAGCTCGCCGAGCGCGACCAGGAGCAGGCCGCCAGCCAGCACGTGGTGACCCTGGCCACCGTGCAGGTGCGTCCGGATGCGGACATGGGCAGCATGCTGGCGATCGGCGACGTGGTCGGCGAGACGCTGGACACCGCTCGGCTGCAGCTGCAGCCGAGCCTGCAGAAGCTGGGCCAGGACCTGGCGGTCGGCCTGGTGCGCTGAATCGGCACCAAGGTCTCCGCGCCGGCGCGTACACTGCGCCGATGATCGCCACCCCAACGCTGCATGTTCTGCTGTACCAGCCCGAAATTCCGCCCAACACGGGCAACGTCATCCGTCTCTGCGCCAACACCGGCGCGCAACTGCACCTGATCGAGCCGCTGGGCTTCGACCTCGGCGACCGTCAGCTCAAGCGCGCCGGCCTGGATTACCACGAGTACGCACGATTGCAGGTCCACGCGTCGCTGGATGCGGCCCTGCAGGCCATCGCCCCGCGCCGCCTGTTCGCCCTCAGCACCCGCAGCAGCACCCGCTACGACACGCCCGCCTTCGCCGACGGCGACGCCTTCCTGTTCGGCCCGGAAACCCGCGGCCTGCCGGACACGGTGCTGGAGCAAGTGCCCGACGCGCAGCGCCTGCGCCTGCCGATGCAGCCGCACAACCGCAGCCTCAACCTGTCCAACGCGGTCGCGGTGGTGGTGTTCGAGGCGTGGCGGCAATTGGGCTTTCCCGGCGCCGACTGAGCGTACGGCGCGCGTCGCCTGGCAACGCGCCATCCGATGTTCTATCGCTGCATCGCTGGCGCAGCACGCGCCGCGGCACTGCAGGCGTCAGGACAGATCGTGCAGGTCCTTGCCCAGCACCGGCCCCAGGCTCCAGTCGGAGAAGCGGACCATCAATCCTTCCCGTTCCGGTGTGCACGTCATGGGGCCGACGAGGTAGGAGGAGGCGACCGGGAACGGGCACAACCGCACCAGCGGCCAGGATTTCCCGTCGCGCGAGACCTGCAGGCGCAGCACGCCCTTGTCCATGGTGGCGCGCATCCAGAAATCCGACGCGTCCGCTTCGTACGGGCCGGTGGCCCAGTCCGAACGGCCGTCGGTCAATACGCTGCTGAGCATCGGCCGCCCATCGCTCAGTTCGATGCCGGCCTTGACCCAGCGGCGCTCGTCGACCCGCACCATGAGGCCGGCCTGATCGTAGAGCTGTTCGAACTTGCCGCGCACGCGCAATTGGCAGGGGAAGCGCGCGGGCGCGGCGATGCCGAGGAAATGCCCACTGTCGCGGGTGAACCCGTAATGGGTTTCGCGCCAGAAATCGCCGCCCTTGTCGGTGACGACCTCGAGTACGCCGCCCGGCAGGATCCGATGGACCTTGGGCGCGTTGAGCCAGGTGCCCGCCTCCCAGCCGGAAGCTGCCGCCGCGCGCACACCGCTCGCCAGCACGACGCTGCCGGCGGCGAGCCCACCCAGGGTCGCCCGACGACCGGTATCCACGTCGTGCTCCCTGGAATTCGCCATCGCACTGCTCCTCACGTCGCTGTTTCGGAGGCGCCATCGCGGCGATGGCCTTCGTCGACCTCATCGGCGAATTTGTACATTCGTACCAATTGAGGCGTCAACCGCGACCTGCGATCATCGGCCTTCGTCGAGACAGCGTTGGACAGGCATGAGCGGCAGGACCTGGCGCCAGGATCCGCACCGGAAGGAAGCGATCGAGCAGGCCGCGCTGCGGGTGATCCTGGACCACGGCGTCACCGGCACCACCTTCCGCAAGGTCGCCGAGGCAGCCGGCGTTCCGCTCAGCGCCACCACCTACTATTTCGGCTCGATGCACGACCTGCTGGTCGCCGCGTTCACCCGCTTCTCCCAGGACGTGTCCGCCGACTTCGCCGCCGAAATCCGCATCGCGCAGAACCGCGACCAGGCCTGCGAGGCGGTGGTGAACATCATCTTCGCCGAGGGGACGGCGTCCCCGCGGGTGCTGCTGCTGAGCTACGAACTGTATGCGTTCGCCCGCCGGCATCCGGAGATGACCGCGATCATGCAGCAGTGGATGGCCAGGAGCCGGGCCGCCCTGGAAACACAGTTCTCCGTCGCCGCATCCGCCGCCATCGATGCCTTCATCGAAGGCGCGACCATCCACCGCTCGGTGGTGCCCATGGACATGCAGCGCGTCCGCGCGGCGATCGAGACGCTTGCCGCGCTGTAGCGTGCCGCTCGCACGCGGTGGGCGTCGCCACCTGCGCTGACAGTCCTGAAATTCCCTGTTGCCTGGAATGCAACGGCGCGCATCACAACACTGCATCGCGAGCGCCTGAACGGGGCGTTTAATTTATGGACTGGTCGGTTTGGGATTCAGGGCGAGTTCGGGTCGCTAACGGATAATTTACATATCGGCAGCGAACGGCCCCACGCCTCAGCGCCGACAAACCAATAACGAAGGTACCCGATTATGAAGACCTCTCTGCTTGCTCTCGGCCTCCTGGCCACCCTGCCGTTCGCCGCTTCGGCCGCCGAAGGCCTTTCCTACAACTATGCCGAAGCCGGCTACGTCAAGACCGACGCCAGCGGCGGCGATGCCGACGGCTGGGCGGTCAAGGGTTCCTACGCGTTCCACCCGAACTTCAGCGTGTTCGGCGACTTCAACCGCCAGAAGACCGACTTTGCCGACGCACGCGTCGACCAGTGGCGCGTCGGCGCCGGCTACAACCACGAGATCGCGACCAGCACCGACCTGGTGACCCGCGTGGCCTACAACCGTTTCGCCCCGGAATACGGCACCAAGTTCAACGGCTGGAGCGCCGAAGCGGGTATCCGCACCGCGTTCAACCCGTACCTGGAAGTCTATGCCCTGGGTGGTTACGAGGACTACCTGAAGAAGGACGGCGTCAATCCGGAAGGCACCTTCTACGGCCGTCTGGGCGCCCAGGCCAAGCTGAACCAGAACTGGGGCCTGAGCGCCGACCTGAAGATGGACCGCCACGGCGACAAGGAATGGTTCGTCGGCCCGCGCTTCAGCTGGTAAGCGTTGCCTAGCGCCGCGCGCGTCGTCTCTCTCTCCCGCCGCGCGCGGTTCGGAAAGCCCGGTCCCACGACCGGGCTTTTTTTTGCCTGCCGATCCGGCTCATCGCTGACCCACGGATATGCAGACACGCAAACGCCCGGCCAGGCCGGGCGCTTTCGTGTCCGGCGGTAGCCGGATCAACTGAACAAGGTGGTCGGGTACTCGGGCTTCTGTTCGCGCGCCAGCAGCTGCTGCAGGCCGACCGCCGGGGTCAGCTCGCCATGCAGGACCGCGCGCACCGCGTTGGAGATCGGCAGATCGATGCAGTGGCGCTCGGCCTGGCGCATCACCTCGTCGGCGGTCTGCACCGACTCGACCACCTGACCGATCGCGCGCACCGCCTCCTGCAGCGGTTGCCCACGGCCCAGCGCCAGGCCCAGCCGACGGTTGCGCGAGAGGTCGCCGGTACAGGTGAGCACCAGGTCGCCGAGTCCGGCCAGCCCCATCAGGGTTTCCGGCTTGGCGCCGATCGCCGCGGCCAGCCGCAGCATCTCGTTGAGGCCGCGGGTGATCAGGCCGGCACGGGCGTTGAGGCCCAGTTCCATGCCGTCGGCCACACCGGTGGCCACCGCCAGCACGTTCTTCATCGCCCCGCCCAGCTCGGCGCCGACCATGTCGTCGCCGGTATAGGCGCGGAAGGTCGGGCCGTGCATGGCGTCGGCGACCTGCTGCGCGAACGCGGCATCGCCGTGCACGGTCACCGCGGTCGGCAGGTCCAGGGCCACTTCCTTGGCGAAGGAGGGACCGGTGACCACCGCCAGCGGGACGTCCTCGCCGAGGATCTCCTGCGCCACTTCGTGCAGGAACCGCCCGGACCCGGGCTCGAAGCCCTTGGTCGCCCAGGCCACGCCGGCCTGCGCCGGGCGCAGCGGCGCCAGTTGCTGCAGGGTGTCGGTGAACGCATGCGACGGCACCACCACCAGGATCCAGTCGGCGCCGTCGATGGCCGCCGCCAGGTCGGTGGTGGCCTGCAGGCCCTCCGGCAGCGCGATCCCCGGCAAATAGCGCGGGTTTTCGTGGCGCTGCCCGATGGCCTCGGCGACCACGGCGTCGCGGCCCCACAGCACGGTCGGATACCCGTGCCGTGCGGTCAGCGACGCCAGCGCCGTGCCCCAGGAGCCGGCGCCGAGGACGGCGATCTTCTTCTTGGCGTTATCGCGCATGCGCAACGGCGAACGCGCTCAGGCGTTGCCGGCCGGCTCCGAATCGGCCAGCGACTGGCCCTCGCCCTGCTGCGCGCGCTGGCGCAGGGTCTCGGCGTACAGGGCCTCGAAGTTGATCGGCTGCAGGAAGAACGGCGGGAAGCCGCCGGCCTGGATCAGGTCGCTGACCAGCGAGCGCACGTACGGGAACAGGATGCTCGGGCACTGGGTGCCGAGCAGCACGTCCACCGCCTGCGGGTCCAGGCCGACCAGGCCGAACACGCCGGCCTGCTGCACTTCGGCCACGTAGGCGGTCTTGCCGCCGGCGGTGCAGGTCAGGGTCACGGCCAGCACGACTTCGAAGGCCTGCTCGTTCAGCTGCTGCACGCGCTGGTTGAGGTTGAGCTGCAGTTCCGGCTGCGCGTTGTCGTTGAACACCGACGGCGCGTTGGGGGACTCGAAGGACACGTCCTTGACGTAGATCTTCTCGATGGTGAAAGCGGGACCGGCCGCGGCGTCGGCCGGCGCCGCGGCGCCGTTGTTGGTGAGGTCGGACATTGCTTGACTCCGGTGGATTCGGTAACAGAAAGAAACGGGATTATCACACGCCGGCCGCGCCCCTCGAGGTCGGGCCGGACGCGGTGTCTCAGCGGCCCTTGACCAGCGGCAGCTCGGCCTGCTGCCAGGCGGCGATGCCGCCCTCCAGCACGTAGACCTGCTCGAAGCCGGCCTTCTTCAACTGCTTGGCGGCGCCGTCGGCGGTGGTGCCGGTGCGGCAGACCAGCACCACCGGCTGCGCCTTGGCGTTGGCCACCAGCTTGTGCTCGGGGCCGAACTGGCTGGCGGTGGCGTTGCGGCTGCCGGCGATGTGGCCCTTCTCGAAATCGGCCGAGGCCGACAGGTCGACCACCACCGCATTGCCGGCGTTGATCAGGCGGGTCAGCTCCGCCGGCCGCAGGCTCTTGTAGCCACGGAACAGGCGCGCCACTTCGGTGACGATCAGGGCGATGGTCAGGCCCACCAGGGCCAGGGCCAGCATCGGGTTGCGGCCGGCGAAGGCCAGCAGTTCTTCGAAGTTCACGGGACTCGGGGGCTGGAAGCGGGCGCCGATTGTCGCACAGCTCGGCGACCGCGCTACTGGCCGTTCCACAGGTCCGGCAGGCCGTCCTGCAGCCACCAGGTCTTGGCCTCGGGGTCCCAGCGCCAACGCTCGCGGTAGCGGACGATGCGCTCGGCCTGGGTATTGCGGTTGATCACGCCCAGTTCGATCTCGCGCAGCGCCTCGCCGTCGCCGACCGCGCCGCCGCCGACCTTGTAGGAGGAGACCTGGATCTGCCGGTAGCGCTCCAGTTGCAGGTCGGTCAGCGGATGCGCCTGGCGGTAGGCCGGATCGACCACCTGCCAGGCGGTCTCGAACTCGCTCCAGCGCACCGCCGCGGCGTAGGCGGTCTGCAGATCGTCGAGCTTGCGCTGTTGCGCGCGGCTGCCGGCCATGGCCGCGCCGGTCCAGCCCAGCAGCAACAGCAGCGCGAGCGCGCGGAACATCGAGGGCATGGCGGCGTCCAGGTGGCGGCGCGCGGGGCGCGCGATCCGCGCATCCTACCCCTTGGCGAGGGCCACGAAGCGACCGCTCAGGGTCGCCGCCGCGGCCGCGCCGGGCGCGCCGACCTGGGCCTGGATGCCGATGCGGGCGCGGCCACGCTGGCGGAAGGTATTCACGAACACGGCCCAGTCGCCCTCCGCGTCGGCATTGGCCTGGGCATGCAGATCGGCGTAGAGCGGCGACAGGTAGCGCACCTGGCTGTCGGCGACGTAGACGTCGGCCTGCAGGCCGGCGCGGTGCAGCTCGCAGTTGACCAGCCCCCAGCCGGCCAGGGTCATCACCGAGCCCAGGCTGCCGCCGAAGGCGTTGCCCTTGTCGTTGAGGTTGGCCGCCAGTGGTGCGACCAGTTGCAGGCGCTGCTCGGCATACTCGTGCACGGCGACTTGCAGCGCCGCCACCGGCGGCATGGCCTGGAACTGCCGTTGCAACTGCTGCAGGAACGCCTCGAAGGAAAGATCCGCTGCCATGATGCGATTGTGCTGCCGGTGGGGGCTCGCATAATGCCTGGCATGAGCGCGCATGCAACCGCCGCCCCGGCCTGGACCCTGATCTCGCTGCGCCCGCAGGGCGAGCACGCGCCGCTGCGGCGGGCCGCGGCGCGCTGCGGCGCACGGGTGCTGGCGGTATCGCCGT
>NZ_AQOK01000008.1:0-4875 GCF_000364645.1 Xanthomonas sp. SHU 308
CCCCGCCACGGGTTGCGACGACGCGCCACCGTCGCCGGCCGCGCGCCGCCTGCGCACTCAGTCCAGTGCCGCGCTCAAGGCTCGGCGACGGGCAGTTGGCCAGCCGCGTCCGGCGCCAGCCGCGACGGCGCCGCCGCGCCGCGCTGCACGCCGAGATAGCGCTGCATCAGATCCTGCACGATCGGGCTCTTGTCGGCCAGGCCTTCGATCGACTTGCCGAGCGAGACCGCCTTGATGAGGTTGTCGAACATGCCGCCGTCGCCGCCGACCAGGTCGATGTCGGCATTGCGCAGGGCGCTGGCGATGACCTCGGCGTTCTCCTTGGACACTTCCTTGCCGGCCTCGATCGACGCCAGCGCCTGCTTGAGGCTGTTGTCGAGCAGCATCCGGAATTCCTCGTGGCCGCGCGCGCTGTCGCTGAGCGCGCCGATCGCCTCGAACTTGCGGGTCAGGCCGTCGGCCTCGGCCAACAGGCGCTTCTCCACCACCACCGCCTCGGCCATGCCGATCGACTCGGCGGCGCTGGCCTTGGCCTTGCCCATCTGCTCTTCGCCCTGCGCCTTGGCCTGCAGCGTCTCGGCCAGCACGCGCGCCTCGTTGCTGCCCTGCTTGAGGCTGGCATCGGCCTTGGCCTCGATCACCCGCGCCTCGGCGATACCGACCTTCTCGATCGCCAGTGCCGAGGCTTCCTTGACCTGCGCGTCGGCCAGACCGGGCGCGGCCTTCTCGGCGCGGATGCCGTCGGCGAGCAGCTTCTTGGCTTCGGCCTGCTTGCCGGCGGCCTCGTGTTCGGCCTGCGCCAGGGTGGTCAGTTCGACCGCGCGGTGCTTGGCCGCGGTCTCGCGCGCCTGCGCGTCCTTGACCTGGCGCACCAGCAGTTCCTGCGCCTTGGCCTCCGCTTCCAGGATCGTGACCTGCTTGAGCCGGTCGGCCTCGGCGACCTGGCGCACTTCCTTGATCCGCTCCTCTTCCTGCGCCACGGTCTTGTCGATGGCGATGCGCTCGCGGGTGATGTTGGCTACGTCCATCTTGCCGTTCTCGACCACCTTGTCGCGCTCCACGCCCTGCAGCTGCACCTCGCGATCGGTGGTGACCTGCTCCAGCTGGCGCGCGCGCGCGACCCGCTCGACCTCGATGGCCACAGCGCGCTGGCGGTTCTGTTCGGCCACCTCGACCTCGCGCAGGCGGTTCTGCTCGCGGATGTCGATCAGCTGCTGCGCCTCGATGCGCGCGTTCTCCGCCAACTGGCGCTGCTCCTCCTGCACCTTCAGCGTCTCGGCCTGCTCGCGCGCGCGGATCGTGTCGACCTCGCGCTTCTGCCGCGCCTCGGCCTCGGCCTGCTGCCGCTCCAGCGCCAGCATCGCCTCGCGCGCCTCCACGTTCTTCTTGGTGATCGCCAGCTTCGCGTTCTGCTCCAGCTCGTTGGTGACCACGTTCTGGGTGCCGGTGAGCTCGGTGATCTTGCGGATGCCCTCGGCGTCGAGGATGTTGTGCGGATCCAGCAGCGCCTTGGGCGTCTGCTCCAGGTAGTCGATCGCCACGTCCTCGAGCACGTAGCCGTTGAGGTCGTTGCCGATCACCGCGATGATCTCGTCGCGGAACTCCTGGCGCTTCTCGAACAGCTCGGTGAACTCGAACTTCTTGCCCACCGTCTTGAGCGCCTCGGAGAACTTGGCGTTGAACAGTTCGTCGACCGCGTCCTTGTCCGAGGCGCGGTCGGCGCCGATCGCCTTGGCCACGCGCAGCACGTCGGCCTGGGTCTCGTTGACCCGCAGGTAGAACGCCACGGCGATGTCGGCGCGCATGTTGTCGCGGCAGATCAGCCCTTCCTTGCCGCGGCGGTCGACCTGAAGGGTGATCAGGCTGATCCGCATCAGCTCGGCGCGGTACAGCACCGGCACGATCAACGCGCCGGTGAAGTGCACCTTGGGCGTGGCGCTCATGTCGTTGACGATCAGCGCTACGCCCTGATCCACCTTGCGGTAGAACGCGCGGAACAGGCCGGCCAGCCCCAGCAGCAGCACCAGCAGGATGCCGACGCCGATCAGAAACGGCGCCATCGTCGCAAAACTCATCGGTGGATCTCCTTATCGCCCGCAATCAGGCTGTGTGGAAACGGCAAACCCGGCAGATCCTGCTCGCGGGCGATCAGATAGTGGTTGTGCGCCTGCACGTAGTCGACCAGCACCACGCGCTCGCCGCGCGGATAGACCTGGCCGGCCTGGGCACGCACCTGCAGGACCAGGCCGGCGCCGCCATCGTCGACGGTGGCGTAGCCGGAGTCCGCGTCGGCACGCGGCGAGGCGACGACGCCGACCTTGCCGAGCAACGACGTCTGCGCCACCGGCCGCAGCCGCAGCAACAGCCGGCGCAGCGGCCGCAGCATCCAGGAGGTCAGCGGCAGCGCAGGCAGCAGGGCCAACAGCGCCACGCCGCTGCCGATGCCCCAGCGCAGGCCGGCCGGCAGGGACTGCAGCAGGAACAGATGGACGAAATAGGTGCCGAGCCAACCCCAGAACGACAGCAGCGCCACCACCAGCATCACCGGCGCACCGCCCAGGCCCAGCCGCGCGAAGACGGCGGACACGCCGTGCAGGCCATGGTCGGCGCCGTCGACATGCAGATGCCCGTCGGGCGCGGCATGGTCGCCGATGCCGAAGGCGGCCAGCGCCCAGTAGAGCGCGGAAAATGCCAACAGGATGCTGTACGGCAACGTCGGAAATCCCAGTGCGACGTTCAGGAACTCGGCCATCCCCTCATCCTTGCTGTGCCGTGACGGCGCGTCCCATCATGGGCACGCGTCATCCCGCCGGCCTGCGCGCACGGCACGCGGCGGACCGCCGGCAGGTTCTAGAGCCGGATGATACGTGAAAGTCGCGGCGGTTGGCCCGCGACGCGGGCCGAAGCGGCGGCACCTGCAGCGGCCGGCGCCGGCCCGGACCCGGCTGCTCCCGGCGGCGCGTGCCAGCCGGCCGCGCTCAGCAGTTGGTATTCAACTCGTGGCAGTCGGCGCGGCGCACTTCCTCGACGAACTTGCGCATCTTGTGGCCGTCCTTGATCCCGGGCTGGCTCTCGATGCCGCTAGACACGTCCACGCCCCACGGCAGGGTGCCGATGATCGCGTCGAACACGTTGTCGCCATTGATGCCGCCGGCGAGCAGGAACGGCCGATGCAGGCCGGTCGGCAGCCGCGACCAGTCGAAGGTCTTGCCCGAACCGCCGCTTTCGCCGGGCGCGTGGCTGTCGAACAGGAAGCCGGCCGCGTTGGGGTACTGCAGCTGCAGGGTGCGCGCATTCACCTCGCCGCCGCCCATCGGCACCGCCTTCAGGTACGGCAGGTTGAAGCTGCGACAGAAGCCGTCGTCCTCGTCGCCATGGAACTGCAGCAGGGTCGGACGCACCGTGCGCAGCACCTCGCGCACCTCGTCCTTGGGGTTGTCGCGGAACAGCGCCACCACGTCCACCATCGGCGCGGCGGCCTGGCGCATGGCCCGCGCCTCGGCCGGCGCCACCCGCCGCGGGCTGCCATGGGCGAACACGAACCCGATCGAATCCACGCCCAACTCGCCTGCCAGACGGATGTCGCCGGCGCGGGTCATGCCGCAGAACTTGATGCGGGTGCGATACAGCGTGCGATTCATAGCGTGACCTCGTCCGGAAGCGTCCAGTGGGCGGGATAGAGGGGACCGACGAACACCAGGCCCTGCGGCGGCGCCGTCGGACCAGCGACGCGGCGGTCGCGTCCCGCGAGCAGTTCGCCAATCCAGGACACCGGCTTTTCGCCCGTTCCCACCATGACAAGGGAACCAACGATATTGCGCACCATGTGATGAAGGAATGCATTGGCCTGGACCTGGATCTCGACCAGCTCGCCGCTGCGGGTCACCGCGATCGACTGCAGCTCGCGGCGCGCGTGCAGGGCCTGGCACTGCACGCTGCGGAAGGCGCTGAAGTCCTGCTCGCCCAGCAGCGCCTGCGCCGCCGCGTGCATGACCTCGGCCTGCAGCGGCCGCCGCTCCCAGCTCAGGGTCTGCCGGTACAGCGCCGGGCGCACCTGGCGGTTGAGCAGGCGGTAGCGGTAGCGGCGTGCGCGGGCGGAGAAGCGCGCGTGGAAGTCGTCGGCCACCGGCACGCACCAGCGCACGCACACCGAGGGCGGCAGCCGCGCGGTGGCGCCCAGCATCCAGCCGCGCGCCGGGCGCGGCGCATCGCAATCGAAATGCACCACCTGGCACTCGCCGTGCACGCCGGCATCGGTGCGGCCGGCGCAGACCACGCTGACCGGGGCGTCGGCCACCGACGACAGCGCCGCCTGCAGCGTGGCCTGCACGCTGGGGCCGCCGCTCTCGCCGAGCTGCTGCCAGCCCTGGAACTCGCTGCCGTCGTACTCCACGCCTAGCGCGTAGCGCATGGCGACCTCCACTGCAGTGCAGCATCGACATCGGCGCGCGCTGCGGCCGACGCGCGCAGGGACCAACACGGGGCGCCTGCAACGCCGCCGCGGCAGTGCCTCTGCCCGATCGGGAGCGCGCGCTTGGCGCGCGCCCGTCGCCGATGCGCAAAATGCCGCTGGGCCGTCCCGATCCAGGCCGGACGGCCGCGGCGAGCGCGCCGCGCGCCGCCTGCCACCATCAGTCCAGCCGTCCCAGCAATTGCAGCGCTTCGGCGCGTGCGGCCGGATCGCCACTGGCCGCGACCTCGGTCAGCAGGGTACGTGCCGTCTCGTTGTCGCCCAGATCCATGTACGCCACCGCCAGTTCCAACCGCTCGCGGCCCGCCGGCGGATACGGCGACGGTGCTTCGGCCGGGGCCGGGGCCGGCGCGGCAGGCTGATGCCAGGTCGGCTCCTGCCGGCCGCCGCCGGCATCGGTGTCG
>NZ_AQOK01000009.1:0-32248 GCF_000364645.1 Xanthomonas sp. SHU 308
CTCCGCCGCCGCCGGTGAAGAACCTCGCGCCGCCGAAGCCGACCCCGCTGCCGCCGCCGCCGGAAGCCCCGGTGATCGACGTGCCGGAGCCGCGCCCGAACGACGTGGCCACCCCGCCGTCGCCGCCTGCGCCGCCGGCCGCACCCTCGGACATCAGCGCTAGCGTCGATATCTCGTCGAAGAACATGAACCCGCCGAAGTACCCGCCGGCTGCATTCCGGTCGGGCGCGCAGGGCGAGGTGATCCTGATCATCGATGTCGATGCCAGTGGTAACGTCACGAACGTTGCCGTCGAGAAATCCAGCCGCAACCGCGACCTGGACCGCGCCGCCATGGAAGCAGCGCGCAAGTGGCGGTTCAATGCCGCTGTCGTCAATGGACAGAAGACCGCCGGCCGCGTCCGCGTCCCGGTCAACTTCGCGCTGAACTGATACAAAGGTTGCGCGGACCGGCGCACCGCCGGTCCGCAGACCCTGTCTACTCTTTGCACCACCCTCATCACCACCACACACAACAAAGGTAAGCGTCATGCTGCAGGAAATTTTCATCGCCGCTGCTGCGGGGGGCAACAACGCATCGAACGCCCTGTCGCAGATGGGCTTCGAGCACCTGATCACCGAAATGACCTCCAAGCCGGGTGACTTCGCCGTCTCCTGGGTGGTGCTCATCACCCTGATCATCATGTCCGCCTCGTCCTGGTACTGGACGATCATCAACATCTTCCGCGCCACCCGTCTGAAGAGCCAGGCCGACCGCGTCACCAGCCTGTTCTGGGACACCCCGAACGCCCAGGACGCCATCCGTGCGATGGAAGAGCAGCCGGCCTCCGAGCCGTTCTCGAAGATCGCCCTGGACGCTGCGCAGGCCGCCGCGCACCACCAGCGCGCCGAAGCCGGCACCGGCACCGGCCTGGGCGAGACCCTGAGCCGTTCGGAGTTCGTCGACCGCGCCCTGCGTCAGGCCGTGACCCGCGAAAGCACCAAGCTGCAGTCGGGCATGACCCTGCTGGCGACCGTCGGTGCGACCGCGCCGTTCGTCGGTCTGCTGGGTACGGTGTGGGGCATCTACGGTGCGCTGATCAAGATCGGTGCCACCGGCTCCGCCTCGATCGACGCCGTGGCCGGCCCGGTCGGTGAAGCGCTGATCATGACCGCGATCGGTCTGTTCGTCGCGATCCCGGCCGTGTTCGCCTTCAACTTCTTCAGCAAGGTCAACAGCTCGGTGATCGCCAAGTTCGACACCTTCGCTCACGACCTGCACGACTTCTTCGCCACCGGTTCGCGCGTTCGCTGATCCCGGCTAAGTCGTCCACGCAACGTTAACGGAGCCCGTTATGGCTTTCAGTAGTGGTAACAGCGGCGGCCCCATGGCCGACATCAACGTCACGCCCCTCGTGGACGTGATGCTGGTGCTGCTGATCATCTTCATCATCACGGCACCGCTGATGTCCCACAAGGTCAAGGTGGAACTGCCCCAAGCCAACTTGAAGCAGGATCCGGACAAGGACGACAAGCGTTCGAATCCGATCACCCTGGCGGTCAAGGAGGACGGGTCGCTGTACTGGAACGATGAGCCGATTTCCAAGGAAGCCCTGGAATCGCGCTTCTCGACCGCTGCACAGCAGACCCCGCAGCCGCCGCTCAACCTGCGTGGCGACCGCACCACCAAGATGCGCACGATCAACGAGATCACCAAGATCGCGCAGAGTCAGGGCATGCTGGACGTCGGCTTCGTTGCGACCAAAGAGAAGGGGAACTGAGCCATGGCGTTCAGCTCAGGAGGCGGCCGTGGTCCCATGGCCGACATCAACGTCACGCCGCTGGTCGACGTGATGCTGGTGCTGTTGATCATCTTCATCGTGACCGCGCCGATCATGACGTATCCGATCGACGTGGATCTGCCGCAACGGGTCATCAACCCGCCGCCGCAGTTGCGCGATCCGCCGCCGCCGATCGATCTGCGGATCGATGCGTCGAACCAGGTGTTCTGGAACAACAGCCCGGTGGCGGTGACTGCGCTCCCGCAGATGATGGAAAACGAAGTCCAGCGCGATCCGACCAACCAGCCGGAACTGCGCATCGATGCCAATCCGGATTCCGAGTACGAAGTGATGGCCAAGGTGCTGGCCGCCGCCAAGAACTCGGACATGAAGAAGATCGGCTTCGTGCAGCAATAAGCTTCACCGCAATTCGCTTCACCGCAATACCTCAGTCATGACGCGACTGCAAACGCCACCGGCAACGGTGGCGTTTTTTTGTGCGTGCACGGTTGGCTGCACTGCCCGCTGCGACGATGCCTGCCCGCGGTCCTGCGTGTGGCGCGTCGCCTCGTCCGCCTGGCCGGGCGTGCTTCGCGCTCGCCTGCTCGCCTCCCGGCCTGAGCAGTCCGATGCGGGACCACTCCCGGGCCTGCCCGCCTGTCGCCGCCCCTCGCATCCCGCCGCGCCGCGGGTGTAGGCTGGTGACGCGACACCACACCCACAGGAGGCTGGTTATGGCGTTCAGTGCTGCAGGGAATCGGGGACCGCTGGCGGAGATCAATGTCACCCCGCTGGTCGATGTGATGCTGGTGCTGTTGATCATCTTCATCGTCACCGCGCCGATGCTGACGCGGACGATCACCATGGACCTGCCGCAGCGGACGCCGGCACTTTCCAGGCCCTTGCCGCCACCGGACCCGATCCAGTTGCGCCTGGACGCCAGTGGCCAGTTGTTCTGGAATGCCGCGCCGCTGGCCTTGCGCGATCTGCAGCCCCGGCTGCAGGAAGCGATGGCGCAGGCGGCCGGCAATCCGCCCGAACTGCGCATCGATGCCAGCCCGGACGCCGACTACGAGGCCATGGCCAAGGTGCTGGCGGCGGCCAAGAACGCCGACGTCCAGCGCATCGGTTTCGTGCAGTAACAGGCGGTCTGTGGTGCGACGCCACCATTGCCGGTGGCGTCGCGTGCGTCGGGAACTCGCGCGTTTCCGCTTGCGGGAGGCAGCGGAACGCCCAGGTTGATCGGATTGCGCCGATCGCGACAACCTTGCTGTACGCGATCGCTGCGCCCGCGACGCGGGCAAGTTCCAGGGAGCCAGGCCGCGCTGCCGGCCTCGCTCAGCGTGCCCCGGCCAGCACCGCCAGATACGCCTTCACCGTGGCGTCGAGCCCGGCGTAGAGCGCCTCGCCGATCAGCGCGTGGCCGATCGACACTTCCAGCACCTGCGGCACCGTCTCCAGGAACGCGCCGAGATTGGCCTGGGCCAGATCGTGGCCGGCGTTTACGCCGAGCCCGGCAGCCTGCGCGCGGCGTGCGGCAGCAGCGAACGGCGCGGCCGCGGCACTGTCGCCCTGCTCCCAAGCGGCGGCATAGGGTCCGGTGTACAACTCGATGCGGTCGGCGCCCAGTTCGGCCGCCACCGCCAGGTCGGGGTTGTCGGCATCGACGAACAGGCTGACCCGGCAGCCCAGGGCTTTCAGTTCGGCGATCAGCGGGCGCAGACGCTCGCTGTCGCGGCCGAAGTCGAAACCGTGGTCGGAGGTGAGCTGGCCGTCGCCGTCGGGCACCAGGGTGGCCTGCGCCGGGCGGGTCTGCGCGCACAGGGCGATCAGTCCCGGGTAGCCGGGACGCGGCGGCGCGAACGGGTTGCCCTCGATGTTGAATTCGACGCCGCGCTCGCGGGTCAGTTCGGCCAGCGCCAGCACGTCCTCGGCATGGATGTGGCGCCGGTCCGGGCGCGGGTGCACGGTGATGCCGTGCGCGCCGGCGTCCAGGCAGGCACGCGCGGCGTCGAGCACGCTGGGCAGGTCGCCGCCGCGCGAATTGCGCAGCACCGCGATCTTGTTGACGTTGACACTGAGCTTGGTCATCGCCGACGGGCGCTTACGGCGCCGCGGCGTCGTCGCTGGCGGCGGCTGCGGCGCGGCGCGCCTCGGCCTGCTCGCGCAGCCGGCGCAGTTCGGCCGGGTCGATCATCGGCATGGCATCGCGCTGGCTGGCGTCGCCGATCTTGGCCACGTACCAGCCGCGCGCCCAGGCCAGCAGGAACGCCAGCGCGGCCAGCAGGCTCACCACCAGCAACCACATGTGCGGCGTCGTGAACGCCAGAACGAAAGCACCCAGTGCGAGCGGCAGAAAGAGCCAGTACATGACGATCTCCCCAAGGATGGCGCAGTGTAGCGCCGCCGGGCGTGCCGGTTCCACGTGGCGTGGCGGCCGGCGCGCGCCGCTCCCGGCGCCGGGGCGCCGCGCTTACAGCAGCGGCGAGGTCAGCCGTGCCACCGCCTCCGGCAGCCGGTAGCGCCACAGCGAGCGCTTGCGGTCGTCGCGCACGCGCACCGCGTCGGCCATCTCGCCTTCCAGCAGCTCGGCCAGTTGCCGGGTCAGCCCGCGATCGCGGAACAGCGTGGCGACCTCGAAGTTGAGGCGGAAACTGCGGTTGTCGAAGTTGGCGCTGCCGACCAGGCACAGGTCCTCGTCGGTGATCAGCGCCTTGGTATGCAGCATGCGCGGGCCGTACTCGTAGATCCGCACGCCGGCCTGCAGCAGTTCGTCGAAGTAGGAGCGCGCGGCCAAGGTCACCAGCCGCGAATCGCTGCGCTTGGGCACCAGCAGGCGCACGTCCAGCCCGCCCAGCGCCGCCGAGGTCAGCGCCATGCGCGCGGCCTCGCCCGGCACGAAATACGGCGTGACCAGCCATACCCTCCGCTGCGCCTCGTAGATCGCCGCCACCTGCAGGCGGTGGATGCTCTCCCACGACGAATCCGGCCCCGAGACCAGCACCTGCGCCTGGATGCTGCCTGCATCGCGGCTGGGCATGTCGCTGGGCCAGATCCGCGCCATGTCGAAGGCATCGCGGCCCTGGCGGGTGGCGTACAGCCAGTCCTCCACGAACACCAGCTGCAGGCTGCGCACCACGTGGCCCTCGCAGCGCAGGTGCAGGTCGCGGTAGGCGTCGGCGCGCAGCGCCTCGTTCTCCTCGTCGGTGACGTTGATGCCGCCGGTGAAGGCGATGCGGCCGTCGATCACCACGATCTTGCGGTGGGTGCGCAGGTTGACCCAGGGCCGCTTGAACTTGAACGGCCGCAGCAACTGGGTGGGATGGAACCAGGCCACCTCGGCGCCGGCCTCCAGCAGTGGCCGCAGGAAGCGCTTGCGCACCTGCGAGGAGCCGACCGCATCCAGCAGCAGGCGCACCCGCACCCCGGCGCGGGCGCGCTCGACCAGCGCGTCGCGGATGCGCGTGCCGGTGCGGTCGGGATTGAAAATGTAGTACTCCAGGTGCACGTGGTGCTGGGCGGCACCGATGTCGCGCACGATCGCCTCGTAGGTGGCGGCGCCGTCGACCAGCCACTGCACCGCGGTGGCCGAACTCGGCGCCAGGCCGGTGGTGGCCTGGGCGATCTTGGCCAGCTCGGTACAGTCGGCGTCGGGTGGGCACACGCTGCTGTAGTGCTCCATGCCCGAGCGCGAGCGGCCGCGGCGCAGGCGCTGCCGCTTCACCTTCTGCGGGCCCAGCAGGTAGTAGATGACGAAGCCCAGGTAGGGCAAGGCGGCCAGCGACAGCACCCAGCTCAGCGTCGCCGCCGGCTCGCGCTTCTGCAGCACGATCCAGCCGCTCAGCCACAGGATGTACAGCAGGTAGGCGGCGGTGAGGTAAGCGCCGATGTGCGGGATGCCGGTCAGCCGGTCCCAGGTGTTCTGCAGAGTCGCGATCACGAGCATCGGCGGATTCTAGAGGGTGACGCGGAGGTTGCGGCGAAGGCGATGCCGGCCCGGCACCGCGGCGACTGCCCGGATCGCATGGGTTTGCGGTCTGGCGCGCTGGCAGCCATCCGCTCTGCGACCCTGCGCTGCACTGCGGGTGCATGACAGCAGGCGTTCGCGGCAACCGAGTGACGCCAAGGCGACGGCGTTCGCGTGCGCCCGCGACGAGGCCCCGGTTCGGCGAATGGCAGCGTCATCGCCGAAGAGCGGCACGCCCCCGGCCCGCCGTGGAACGTCGATCTGCTGCGCCGCCGTGGGCAACGGGCGGAGGTTAGCCAAGCTGCCTGCGTGGCCTGAAAGATTCAGCGCCGCCGTCGGTGCCGTCGCATCCGCCGAGACGGCGGCCGCGTAGCCTATGCCGATGAGCACCGCCATCAAGGGCCGCGGCGCCGGCAGCCATCTGCCGGGCCGCTTCGAACGGACCGTCAGCCAGGCCGAGGACGACGGCTGGCACACCGACGACAGCGAGGAATTCGCTGCCCCGCGCCTGCGCACCCAGGTGAGCGAGGAGACCGCACGCAGCATCATCAGCCGCAACCAGTCGCCGGATGTGGGGTTCGCGCAATCGGTGAACCCGTACCGCGGCTGCGAGCACGGCTGCAGCTACTGCTTCGCCCGCCCCAGCCACGCCTATCTGAACCTGTCGCCGGGGCTGGATTTCGAGACGCGGCTGTTCGCCAAGACCAATGCCCCAGAGCTGCTGCGCCGTGAGCTGGCCAAGCCCGGCTACGTGCCCAGCCCGATCGCGCTGGGCATCAACACCGACGCCTACCAGCCGATCGAGCGCAAGCTGCAGCTGACCCGGCGCCTGATCGAGGTCTTCGCCGAGACCCGCCACCCGTTTTCGCTGATCACCAAGAACGCGCTGGTCGAGCGCGACCTGGACCTGCTGGCGCCGCTGGCCCGCGACAACCTGGTCAGCGTGCACTTCTCCGTGACCTCGCTGGACCCGCGACTGTCGGCCAGGCTGGAGCCGCGCGCCTCGGCGCCGCACGCGCGGCTGCGGGCGATGCGTACGCTGCATGAGGCCGGCGTGCCGGTCGGGGTGATGGTGGCGCCGGTGATCCCGTGGATCAACGATCACGCGCTGGAAGCGGTGCTGGAGGCGGCCCGCGAGGCCGGTGCCGAGTCCGCCGGCTACGTGCTGCTGCGCCTGCCGCACGAGGTGGCGCCGCTGTTCCGCGACTGGCTGCAGGCGCACCATCCCGACCGCGCCGCGCACGTGATGAGCACGGTGCAGCAACTGCGCGGCGGCAAGGACTACGACAGCACCTTCGGCAAGCGCATGCGCGGCGAAGGCGTCTACGCCGACCTGCTGGCACGGCGCTTCGCGCTGGCGCACAAGCGGCTGGGTTATGCCGAGTCCCCGCGCCGCCGCCTGGACTGCAGCCACTTCGTCAAACCGTTGCCGCCGCGCCCGCCGTCGCCGCAGGGTGTGTTGTTTTGAGCGGGGATTGGGGATTCGGGATTGGGGATTCGTAATGGGGCAGGGATTCGGAATTCGGGATTGGGGATTAGCAAGAGCGGCGCGTCGCGGCGGCCCGACGCAGCCACTGCAATTCAGCCACCAAGAAAGCAGCTTTTACGAATCCCCAATCCCCACTCCCGAATCCCTGCTTTTGACGAATCCCCATTCCCCATTCCCTATTCCCTGCCGTAAAGCGCCTGCGCCGACTGGAACAGGATCCAGCTCGTCGCGATGAACTTGTCGCCGCGTTGCGGGCGGTTGCCGCGGTGGGTGTGGGTGAAGGCGGTCGGGGCGATCAGCAGGCTGCCGGCGCGCGGGACGATCTTGCGCTGCTGGAACAGGAACTCGGTCTCGCCCTCGTCGAAATCGTCGTTGAGGTACAGGGTCCACAGCAGGTGCCGGTGCAGGGTCTCGGCACTCGGATCGCGCGGGTACAGTTCGCAGTGCCAGTACGGGTAGCCGCCCTCGCCCGCTTCGTACCACTGCAGGTTGATCGCGCCCGGGCGCAGGCAGGTGCGCGCCAGGTTGGACAGCGCGGCGTCGTCGAGCAGGGCGAAATCGTCGGCGCCGAGCCGGTGCGGCTGGCCGTCGGCGCCGGGCACCTGCAGCATCAGCGGCGAGATCAGGGTCTGCGGGTACTTGCGCAGGTAGCCGAGCAGCCCGCCGAACACGGCCTGCTGCAGCCGCTGTTCCACGTCGCGCCACGGTTCCAGGCCGCTGATGCGCAGGTCGCGGCTGCGCTTGAGCTCGGGGAACACGCCGCTGCCGACCTCGCCGGGCCGCAACTGGGTGCTGCCGCGCAGGCGGCGCAGGATGGCGGCGCAGTCCTCGCGGGACATGGCGCCATCGAACACTTCGATGAAATCGGGATGCAGGTCGGACATCGCGCGACCTTACCAGCGATTTCGCAGGGTTGCAGCCGCAGCGCAGCGGCTCCGTGCCACTGGCGCTCCGACGCGGCGGAACGCTCAGGCCAGCGGCGGCGGGTACGGATTGGCCTTGAGCAGGCGCGCCAGGTGCGCGGCGTTGCTGGCGGCGGTCTTGATGGTGTCGGCCAGCACCTTCGGCGTCTGCTTCAGGTCCTGGTAGTCGGTGCTGCCCATCGCCTCGCCGACCCAGTAAGGCGGGCTGCCGGCGGCGACGCTGAAACCGAAGTCGGTCAGCCCCTGGTAGAGATCGGCACTGACCTTGTGCGCGCCATCCTCGTTGCCCACCACCGCGACCATGGCCACGCGGTTGAAGGTCGGATACACGCCGTCGTCGCCGATTTCGCCGAGGAACGCATCCATGCGCTCCAGCACGCGTTGCGCCAGGCTCGAGGGATGACCGACCCAGATCGGCGTGGCCAGCACGACGATGTCTGCGTCCAGCACGCGCTGGCGCAGCTGCGGCCAGGCATCGCCGTCGCCTTCGTCGGCACGTACGCCGGGGCGCACGTCGAAGTCGGCCACACGCGCCGAATCGCCCTGCACGCCGTGCGCGGCCAGTGCCTGCAGGATCTGATCCAGCAGGCGTTGGGTGGACGAGGGCGCAGTGCCGCGCTTGAGCGAGCAGTTCAGGCCGAAGGCGCGCAGGGACATGGTCCGACTCCGTCAGTAAAACCTCACTGTGGATCGGGCGCGATGGGCCTGACGTCGCGATGGCGTGCAAGGGTCGTGAGCGCTGCGGCACCGCAAACGTGCACCGAGCGCGGTCCGCCGCCGCGATCGCCCATCGCGCACCGACCAGGCGTGCGGGCGTTGTCGATGGCTAGGAGCGCTTGGATGACCCGGGCGTGCCGCGGATCGCGATGCCCAGCAGCGCCAGCCACACCGCCAGCGCCAGCAGGGTCGGCAGCTCGAAGCGGCTGGAGTTGTACAGGGTGAAGCTGCGGGCGGCGAAGAACAGCAGCGTCCACAGCGCCAGGTTGACCAGCACGATGCGCCGCCGCCAGCGGTGGCGGGTGAACAGCGCGATGACGGTGGGCATCAGCGCGACCGGTGCGGTGGCGAAGAAGAACAACACGACGAGGGTCTGGTTCATGGGGTTCCTCCCGCCCGGGACGACCAGGTGCACGCGACGACCGCCGGCGATCAACGCGCTCTGCTGTCGCCGGACGCCGCTACCCTACCGCAGCCAGGGCGTCAGGCAACCGCCGGCACGTCGCCAGCGGCGCAAACGAGCGGTGTCGCAGCAGACGCACTGTCGTGCGTCATGACGAGTGCCGCTCCCACGCCTCAGTGCGCCGCACTCGCTGGCCAGACCCGATCGACCAGGTCGCCGATTTCGATCGGCGACTGTTCGCCTTCCGCAGCACGCTGCCAGGCCGCTGGCGATGGATCTTGGCGCTGGGTCGGCGGCGCGTCCCACAGCGTGACATTGAGCGCGAACACCACCACACCGCCCTTGGCCTGGAATGGCGGTACCCGCTCCAGAGCGGTGATCAGCGTGTTTGCCATCGCATCGGGCAGTGCAGGTGTCACATCCAGCCAGACCCGGGACCGGCCGCCAGGACGGACCGCCACGGCCACGAAGCCGGCGGCCGGTCGGGGTGTGGCGACCCGCACCAGTTCGCGCGACGCCGTGGCATTGAGCGCTTTCACATATGCCGCCAGGTCTTCGACGCTCTCGGCGCGATCGCGCATCACCGATTCCGGCTGCAGCAGCATGAGGTTCTGCATGCGAAAGGGTTCGGCGGCCGACAGCGCTCCGCTCGACATCATCGCCACCAGCATCAGGCACCAGCGCATCGGAACCTCCCTGTTCGTCTTGATCGGCGCATCCTGCCGCATCGCCGCGCGCCCGGCCAGGGACGCGGTAAGCGTCGGGGATCAGTACAGCAGATCGACGTAGTGGATCTTCTTCGCGCCGAAACCGCCACAGCCCTCGCTGGTCGTGTACTGCAGCACGACCTGAGTCCTGGACGTGGCGGCGGAGAGAATGGCCGAATACTTTTCCTTGGCGATGGCGTCCGCGGAAAAATCGATCACCCAGCGTCCATCGGACGCGCACTCGTTGTTGGTCGGCTGGTTCTCCAGCCAGACCGAAGCGTAGTTGGATTCGACCACGACGCGGGTGATCTTCCCCTGTTGCGTGGTGTCGGCACAGGCCACACCCGAGACGAGCAGCAGCAACAGCCCGAAGACATGTTTCATTGCATTTCCCCTGTTTGAGTTTTCTACCGCCATCGGCGCTGCGGCAGTGAGCGCACACCATCGAACCAAGACGCCGCCCCGAAGCGACTGCGCCGCTACGGGACGATCTCGCCCCCCAATCGCAATGTGCCGCCTGTAGCGGCCTCCCCTTGCACCGACCGCGACCATGCCGGCGATGCGGCACCGAGGATACGGCGGTGCTGGCGACAGCCGCCATCGTCCAGAGCCCCCGGACACGCGGCTGCCGCGCCACCACGCTCAGCCGTGGTGGCTGTCGTGCTCCAGGTGATACCGCACCGCCTCGGCCACTTCGTTCTTCGAGCCCAGGAACACCGGCACGCGCTGGTGCAGTTGCTCCGGCTGCAGGCCGAGGATGCGTGCGCGGCCGGTGCTGGCGGCGCCGCCGGCCTGCTCCACCAGCATGCCCATCGGGTTGGCTTCGTACATCAGCCGTAGCTTGCCGGCCTTGCCTGGGTCTTTCTTGTCCCAGGGATAGATGAAGATGCCGCCGCGGGTGAGGATGCGATGCACGTCGGCGACCATGCTGGCGATCCAGCGCATGTTGAAGTTCTTGCCGCGCACGCCTTCGCTGCCGGCCAGCAGGTCGGCCACGTACTGCTGCATCGGCGCTTCCCAGTGGCGCTGGTTGGACATGTTGATCGCGAACTCGGCGGTGTCCTCGGGGACGCGCATGTCGGCCTGGGTCAGCAGGAAGCTGCCTTCCTCGCGCTCCAGGGTGAAGGCATGGGTGCCGTGGCCCAGGGTCAGCACCAGCATCGTGCTGGGGCCGTAGATGCAGTAGCCGGCGGCGACCTGCGCGGTGCCTGGCTGCAGGAAGTGCTCGTCGCCGGGCTTGTCGGTGCCTGGGGGCGCGCGCAGCACCGAGAAGATGGTGCCGACCGAGACGTTGACGTCGATGTTGGAGCTGCCGTCCAGCGGATCGAACAGCAGCAGGAAATCGCCGCTGGGGTACTTGTCGGGCACCGGCTGGCAGTGGTCCATCTCTTCCGAGGCGCAGGCGGCGAGGTGGCCGCCCCAGGCGTTGGCTTCGAGCAGGATGTCGTTGCTTAGCACGTCCAGCTTCTTCTGCGCTTCGCCCTGCACGTTGCCGGTGCCGGCATCGCCGAGCACGCCGCCGAGGGCGCCCTTGCTGACCGCGATGGAGATGCGCTTGCAGGCGCGGGACACGATCGTGATGAGCTGGCGCAGCTCCGGGCCGATACGCCCGGCATGCTGTTCTTCGATCAGGAAGCGGGTCAGCGACGTTCGCGACATGGGCAGGACGGCCTTGCGTGAGAAGGGGGCCGCCATTGTCGCGGGTTGCGCGGTAGATTTCGATCAATGGTGTTTCGCGACCATGCCGGCGCGGGCCGACACGGCCACCATGCAGGCACAAAAAAAGCCGGAAGCGCAGGCGCTTCCGGCTCGGTGCGGGACCGCAGGGCTCAGCCCTTGTGCACGGTCGCCACGGCCTGGGTCACGTAGTCCAGGTTCTTCTGGCTCAGCGCGGCCACGCAGATGCGGCCGGTGCCGACCGCGTAGATGCCGAACTCCTCGCGCAGCCGGTCCACCTGCGCCTTGCTCAGGCCCGAGTAGGAGAACATGCCGGCCTGCTGCTGGATGAAGCCGAACTCCGGCGCGCCTAGGGCGGCCAGCTTCTGCACCATGCCGGCGCGCAGGGCGTGGATGCGCTCGCGCATCTCGGTCAGTTCCTGCTCCCACATCGCGCGCAGTTCCGGGCTGTTGAGCACCCCGGCGACCAGCGCGGCGCCGTGCGTGGACGGGCTGGAGTAGATGGTGCGGATGATGCGCTTGACCTGCGACTGCACCGCCTTGCTCTCGGCAGCATTCGCCGAGACCACCGACAGCGCGCCGACGCGCTCGCCGTACAGCGAGAACGACTTGGAGTAGGAACTGGCGACCACGTAGTTGTCGATGCCGACCTCGGCCAGCAGGCGCACCGCGTAGGCGTCGGCGTCGATGCCCTTGTCGAAGCCCTGGTAGGCGATGTCCACGAACGGGAACAGGTTGCGTTCCTTCAGCAGCTCGGCCACGGTGCGCCACTGCGCCTGGCTCAGGTCGGCGCCGGTCGGGTTGTGGCAGCACGCGTGCAGCAGCACCACGCTGCCGGGGGCGAGCTGGCGCAGGTCGGCGAGCATGCCGTCGAAATTCAGGCCGTGGCTGGCCGGATCGAAATAGGTGTACTCGACCACGTCGAAGCCGGCGGCACCGAACACCGCGCGGTGGTTCTCCCAGCTCGGGTTGCTGATGGCGATGGTCGAGGTGGACAGCAGCTTCTTCAGCAGGTCCGCGCCCACGCGCAGCGCACCGCTGCCGCCGACGGTCTGCGAGGTGGCGACGCGGCCGGCGGCCAGCAGCGGCGACTCGGCGCCGAACAGCAGCTTCTGCGTGGCCAGGTCGTAGGCCGGCAGGCCGTCGATCGGCAGGTAGCCGCGCGGCCTGGCGTCCTGCGCCAGTTGCTGTTCGATCTGCTGCACCGCGCGCAGCAGCGGGATGCGGCCGTTTTCGTCGTAGTAGATGCCCACGCCCAGGTTGACCTTGGTCGGGCGGGAGTCGGCGTTGTAGGCCTCGGTCAGGCCCAGGATCGGGTCGCCTGGGACCTGTTCCACGTTTGCAAAGAAGGACACGGCGGTACTCGTTCGGTGGCGGAGGTGGGGGCCGGAAGGACCGGAGCCGGCGCGGTCAAACACCTCATCGTAACAAACGCTGCCGCGCTTGGCCGGGTGCGGCCGGGCGGCAGTTGGGCGATGATGGGCCATGTCATCTTCCCTGCCCTCCGCCCTGCTCTGCGGGGCCTGCGCCCTGGCGCTGTCGCCCCTGGTCCACGCCGCTCCCGGCGAGGATCCGGCCACCACCTTGCCAGTGCTCCAGGTCCAGGCCGCCCGCGTCGGCGGCGTGGCCGATTTCGACCTGCCGGCGTCGCTGACCACGACCGGCCTGGGCGACAGCGACCGCCTCGGCATACAGGCGTCCGAGGCGCTGGTCGGGGTGCCCGGCCTGCTCGCGCGCGATCGCCAGAACTATGCGCAGGACACCCAGCTGTCGATCCGCGGCTTCGGCGCGCGCTCGGCGTTCGGCGTGCGCGGCGTGCGCCTGCTGCTGGACGGCATCCCGGCGACGATGCCGGATGGCCAGGGCCAGCTATCCAACTTCAACCTGTTCGGCAGCGAGCGCGTCGAGGTGCTGCGCGGGCCGTTCTCGGCGCTGTACGGCAACTCTTCCGGCGGCGTGGTGCAGCTGTGGAGCGCCGACGGCCAGCCGGACGATCCGTGGCGGATGCGCAGTGCGATCGGCAGCCACGGTACCGCCGCCCTCAGCGCGCAGGCGCTGGGCCAGCAGGGGGACGTCCACTACAACCTGGCGGCCACCCATTTCAGCACCGACGGCTACCGCGACCATAGCCACGCCCAGCGCACCACCTTCAACGCCAAGATCGGCATCGACCTGGCGCCCGGGCGGCGCCTGGACCTGCTGCTCAACGCGCTGGAGGCGCCCGATGCGCAGGATCCGCTGGGCCTGAGCCGCGCCCAGGTCGCCGCCGACCCGCGCCAGGCCACCGCCGCCGCCGACCAGTTCGACACCCGCAAGTCCACCCGCCAGGTGCAGGCCGGCGCGATCTTCACCCAGCAGGTGGACCAGCAGACCTGGCGGCTGATGGGCTACGCCGGGCGCCGCGACGTCACCCAATACCTCTCGGTCCCGGTGGGCGCGCAGAGCAACCCGCTCAATGCCGGCGGCGTGATCGACCTGGACGGCGACTATGGCGGCCTCGACGCGCGCTGGGCCTGGCAGGGCGAACTGGACGGCCGCCCGTTCCAGTTCACCGTCGGCGCCAATGCCGACCGCCAGCAACAGCACCGCACCGGCTACGAGAACTTCGTCGGCAGCACGCTCGGGGTGAAGGGCCGGCTGCGCCGCGACCAGCAGGACCGGGTGGAGAACGTGGACCAGTTCGCCCAGGCCTGGTGGCAGTTCGCCGAGCGCTGGTCGCTGCTGGCCGGGCTGCGCCACAGCCAGGTGCGGTTCCGCTCGAACGACGCCTACATCGTCGGCCGCAATCCCGACGACAGCGGCCGCACCGACTATGCCGCGACCACGCCGGTGGCCGGGCTGGTGTTCCGCGTCACCGACGACCTGCGGCTCTACGCCTCGGCCGGGCGCGGGTTCGAGACCCCGACCTTCAACGAGCTGGGCTACCGCCGCGACGGCGGCGCCGGCCTGGCGCTGGACCTGGACGCCGCGCGCAGCCAGAACCTGGAACTGGGCGCGAAGTGGCGCAACGCCGCCGGCGCCCGTTGGGATGCGGCGCTGTTCCGCGCCACCACCGAGGACGAGCTGGCGGTGGCCAGCAACACCAACGGCCGCAGCACCTACCGCAACATCGGCCGCACCCGCCGCCAGGGCGCCGAGACCAGCCTGACCCTGCCGCTGGGCGCCAGTGCGCAACTGCAGGTGGCCTACACCTGGCTGCAGGCGACGGTGCGCCAGGCCTACCTGACCTGCGCCAGCAGCGGCTGCGCGAGGCCGACCGCGGTGGTGGCCGCCGGCACGCGCCTGCCCGGCGTGCCGCAGCAGCAACTGTTCGCGCGCTGGCAGTGGCAGCCGCGCGCCTGGCAATTCGCGGTGGAGGGCGTGGCCGCCGGCGACACCGTGGTCAACGACCTGGCCAGCGAGGCCGCGCCCGGCTACGCCCTGCTCAACCTGGAAGCGGCGCGGCGCTGGACCACCGCGCACGGCACCCTGCGCACCTTCGCGCGCATCGACAACGCGTTCGATCGCCGCTACATCGGCTCGGTCATCGTCAACGACGGCAACGGCCGTTACTACGAGCCGGGCCCCGACCGCAGCTACACGGTCGGCTTGCAGTGGGACTTGCCGCACTAGCGGCGAACGCCTGCCGGTCGGGCTAGCTTTCGCTCGCGGCTGCGTGGCGAGGCGGCTGCGCACCTGCTTGGTTCTGGCGACCACTCGGCGATGGCCTGCCGCAGCTGTTCGCCGATGACGGTCGACGCGTCCATCAGCATCTGCACCTGTCGAACGACGGCAAGTGCGAGGCGCAGATGCAGCGCGAGGCGAACGCGATAGCGGCACTGCGGAAGAAGGCGCCTGGTAGCCGCGTATGAATCATCCGAGGCGATGCCACGCCTGGATTGAGCGAACGCCAGGTGCCGCGCGTCTACACGCTGCGCCGCGCCTGCAAGTCGTCTACCAAACGCACTGCACCTGTCTACGCGAACCGGCGGCGGACGCTGGCGGCGTTCTTCGCGGCGGCGCTAGCGTAATGCCACCCCCGCATACCGCCACGCCTCTCCAGGAGACGCACCATGAGCACATCCGACGACAGCCGCGACAACGCCGGCACCAAGAGCAAACCCGCGTTGGCCGAAGGCGTCAGCGCCACGCCGTACCAAGGCACCTTCACGGTGGTCAATTGCACCGGCCAGACGATCAACAACGTCAGCGTCAAGCACACCTGCGGCAACTACATGGATCCGGCCGCTTCGGCGTCGCTGCCGCCGGGCGGTACGATCGCCTCCGTGCCGCTGCGGGCGCAGACCGGCTCCAACGACTACTGGAACCTGTCGTTCCAGATGAGCGACGGCAGCTCGCGTAGCCGCAACAGCAAGCAATGCAACTACGTGCAGAGCGACGCGCCGGGGACCTGCATCATCGCGCTGTACGCCAGCAGCTTCAGTGTGCTGACGCCGGTCAGCTCACCGTGCATGAACAACAGCTACGACTGAGCGATTGCATGCCCGGCCGCTGCTGTCGCGACGTCGGCAGCGGCAGGGCATTGCGCGCGGTGGCGAGCGTGCGCCTCGCCCCGCAGCGTGCGGGCGCGGCGACATCGCGACCGCCGTCCGCGTCAACTGCGCATGATCGATACCCCGCCGTCGACCAGCATCGCGCTGCCGGTCACGAACGCGGCTTCGTCCGAGGCCAGGAACAGCGCGGCCCGTGCCAGTTCGTCCGGCTGCGCCAGGCGTTTGAGCGCATGCAGCTGCGCGACCCGCGCCAGCGCTTCCGGCGTGCCGTTCATCGCCTCCGCCATCGGCGTGTGTGTGCCGCCCGGCAGCAAGGCGTTGACCCGGATCGCCTGCGGTCCGAACTCCGCTGCCAGCGCCTGGGTCAGGCCGATCAGGCCGGCCTTGCTGGCGGCATAGGCGGCGGTGCACGGGAAGCCGACGGTGTAGCCGACGAAGGTCGAGGTGAAGATCAACGACCCGCCGCCGCGTGCCAGCATCGCCGGAATCTGATGCTTGGCGCCGAAGAATGCGCCGCTCAGATTGGTATCGAGCGCGTCGCGCCAGGCCTGCGCCTGCAGTTGCGTGGTCGGCACCAGCGTGCCCAGGGTGCCGGCATTGTTGAAGCCGATGTCCAGCCCGCCGAAGCGCGTGTTCGCCAGCGCCACCAACGCCTGCGCATAGGCCTCCTCGCGGACGTCGCCGGCCAGCCACGCGGCGTGGCCGCCGGCGTCCTCGATCTCCGCGGCGAGCGTCTGCAGCAGCGCACCGCGGCGCGCGCCCAGCACTACGCAGGCGCCTTCGCGCGCGAACAGGTGCGCGGCGGCGTGGCCGATGCCGGAACTGGCGCCGGTGATGAGCGCGATCTTGCCGTGCAAGCGTTGCATGTGAAGCTCCATGGTGGCGAGGGAGCCTGGAGCATCGCCGGCAGCACCGCGCGCTGCTCGCCGTGTTCGGACGCGGCAGTCGTGGGCGATGTGTTCGGTCAGAAAGAGGTCACGGATGCGAGAGCGGTTTCCAATCGATGAGGGGTCTGTGGGAGGGCTGTCGCGGCGAAAGGGCGCTCCAGCCACGCGCGTTGCTGCGGTTCGGTGGAAACCGCGCTGCGCTGTAGGAGCAGCGTCAGCCGCGACTGACATGACCGATAACGCCGTGTCGCGGCTGCAGCCGCTCCTACGGGACGTGCGACGTCGACGACCGCGCAAGGCGCAGCCGGCGATATGCCGCGTCAGTGCGTCCCCAACTGCAGCCGTCGGTACAGCGTGCTGCGGCTGATGCCGAGCCGGCGTGCGGCCTGCGAGACGTTGCCGTTGCAGGCATCCAGGGCCTGGCGCATGGCGCCGAGCGCGAGACTGTCGAGGTCGGCATCGGGCAACGGCATCGCGGTGCCGCCGTTGCTGCCCTGCTCTCCCGCGCGCACGCCGGGCAGGTAGGCCGGCAAGGCGTCGGCATCGACCAGCGCATCCGCTTCGCTCAACGCCACCAGCGTGCGCAGGCACGCCACCAGCTGGCGCAGATTGCCCGGCCACGCGTAGGCGCTCAGCGTCGCCAGGGCCGCCTCGGTCAGGCGCCTGCCTTGGCCAAGCCGTGCCCACAGCTCGGCGACGAGCGCGCGTCGGTCCGGATGCGCACGCAGTGCCGGAATCTGCACGCAGTGGTGGGCGATGCGGTAGTACAGATCGGGCCGGAAGCGCTGCTCGGCCATCGCCGCGTCCAGGTCGCGGTGGGTGGCGCAGACCAGGGCGAAATCCAGCTTCACCGGCTTGCCGCCGCCCAGCGGCAGCAACTCGCGTTCCTGCAGCACGCGCAGCAGCCGCGGCTGCAAGGCCAGCGGCATGTCGCCGATCTCGTCCAGGAACAGCACGCCGCCGTCGGCCTGGCGCAGCAGGCCCGGGTTGCCGTGCTTGCGCGCGCCGGTGAAGGCGCCATCCTCGTAGCCGAACAGTTCCGCTTCGATCAGCCCCTCGGGCAGCGCCGCGCAGTTGACCGCCACGAACGGGCGCCCGGCGCGGGCGCTGCGCCGGTGCAATTCGCGCGCGAACACTTCCTTGCCGGTGCCGGTCTCGCCCTGCACCAGCACCGGCAGTTGCGCATCGAGCACGCGCCGCGCGCGTTCCAGCGCCAGTTCCTGCGCCGCGTCGAACAGCGGCGCGTCGGACGCCGCCGCCGCCGAAGGCCGCGATGACGCGGTCACGGTGATCGGCGCCTGCTG
This sequence comes from Xanthomonas sp. SHU 308, assembly GCF_000364645.1. Lineage (NCBI taxonomy): Bacteria > Pseudomonadati > Pseudomonadota > Gammaproteobacteria > Lysobacterales > Lysobacteraceae > Xanthomonas > Xanthomonas sp. SHU 308. The sequence continues at coordinate 18,327 of NZ_AQOK01000009.1, forward strand.
CGGGCGTCGCCGCGGACGATCGTCGGCCGGGCTGTCGATGCGTCCGTGCAGCGCCCGCCCCTGCAGGTCGAACACGCTGCCCTGCTGGCGCAGCCGCGACAGCGGCTCTTCGAACAGCGCTTCGTAGGGCGCGCGGCCGAGTTCGTGACGTTCAAGCCCGAACAGCCGCAACCCGGCCTGGTTGGCGGCCACCAGGCGGCCGTTGCGGAACGCCAGCAGCGCTTCGCGCGCCGTGCCGAGCAGCGCCGGGTCGTGGTGCACGCGCAGCAGTTCGCAGCCGGGGATGCCGTCGTCGAAATAGCGGTGTTCGATGTTGGCCACCGCCATCCGCGCCAGCGCCAGCGCATGCATGTGCTGCACGCTGGCGTCGCCGGAGATGTCGAGCACGCCGGCCAGGGCGCCGTACGGATCGAAGATCGGCACCGCCGCGCAACTGAGGATCTGGTGCGGGGCGAAGTAGTGTTCGCCACCGCGCACTTCCACCGAACGGCTTTCGACGATCGCCGTGCCGATCGCATTGGTGCCGACCTGGGGTTCGCTCCAGCATGCGCCGGGCATCAGCGCCACCCTGCCCGCCTTGTCGAGGAAGCGCGGGCTGCCTTCGGCGTCGAGGATCCAGCCGGCCTCGTCGGTGAGCAGCACGATGCTGCCGGTGGCCGCGGCGTCGCCGGCCAGGCCTTCCAGTTCGGCGCGTGCCAGCCGCCACAGCCGCTCGTGCGCCTCGCGCAGGGCGCGCAGGCGCGAGGCTTCCAGTGGTTCGATCGCGGGCTTCGCGTCCGCGGCCAGGCCCAGGCGCTGACAGCGCTGCCACGACTGCAGGATGGTGTCGGGCACCTGCCCGACCGGCGCGCCGCCGCGTTCGAAGAAGGCCCGCCGGGCCTGGCCGAGTTGGTGTTGCGAGGGGTGCTGCGCCATGTCCGGCTCCGCTGTCGCAGATTGCGACACCTGGTGATACGGGTGTTCCGATAAACAGCACATCCGCCGACGCAGCGCAATCGACAGACGTGACGCGACGCAGCAAAACCGCAGGGGGTGCGTCGGTGTGTCGCGGTGCGACCGCGTGACGCGGCGCAGCACGCAAAACCTGGCATCGGACTTGCGCACATGCCGCTACCGGACGGCCCCGCCCGTCCTTTCCGACCGCCGAAGGAGAACACCATGAACGCCGTCAGCACCGCCAAGCCGCATGCCACCGATCCGCAGTCCATCTTCAAGTCGCGCTACGGCAACTTCATCGGCGGCAAGTGGGTGGAGCCGAAGAGCGGGCAGTATTTCGACAACAGCACGCCGATCACCGGCAAGGTATTCACCGCGGTGGCGCGCTCCAACGCCGAGGACATCGAGGCGGCGCTGGACGCCGCGCACGCCGCCAAGGACGCCTGGGGCAAGAGCTCCAGCACCGAGCGCAGCAACGTGCTGCTGAAGATCGCCGACCGCATCGAGCAGAACCTGGAGCTGCTGGCCTATGCCGAGACCTGGGACAACGGCAAGCCGGTGCGCGAGACGCTCAACGCCGACGTGCCGCTGTGCGTGGACCACTTCCGCTACTTCGCCGGCGCGGTGCGCGCGCAGGAAGGCGGCATCTCCGAGATCGACCACGACACCATCGCCTATCACTTCCACGAACCGCTCGGCGTGGTCGGCCAGATCATCCCGTGGAACTTTCCGCTGCTCATGGCGTGCTGGAAGCTGGCGCCGGCGCTGGCCGCCGGCAACTGCGTGGTGATGAAGCCGGCCGAGCAGACCCCGGCTTCGATCCTGGTGCTGATGGAAGTGATCGGCGACCTGTTGCCGCCGGGCGTGCTCAACGTGGTCAACGGCTTCGGCCTGGAAGCGGGCAAGCCGCTGGCCAGCAACCCGCGCATCGCCAAGATCGCCTTCACCGGCGAGACCACCACCGGCCGGCTGATCATGCAGTACGCCAGCCAGAACCTGATCCCGGTGACGCTGGAGCTGGGCGGCAAGTCGCCGAACATCTTCTTCGCCGACGTGATGGCCGAGGACGACGATTTCCTCGACAAGGCGGTGGAAGGCTTCGTGCTGTTCGCCTTCAACCAGGGCGAAGTCTGCACCTGTCCCTCGCGCGCGCTGATCCAGGAGTCGATCTACGAGCGCTTCATGGAGAAGGTGCTCAAGCGGGTGGCGGCGATCAAGCAGGGCAATCCGCTCGATCCCAACACCATGGTCGGCGCGCAGGCCTCCAGCGAGCAGTTGGAGAAGATCCTGTCCTACATCGACATCGGCAAGCAGGAAGGCGCCGAGGTGCTGATCGGCGGCGAACGCAACGCGCTGGATGGCGAGCTGGCCGGCGGCTTCTACGTCAAGCCGACGGTGTTCAAGGGGCACAACAAGATGCGCGTGTTCCAGGAGGAGATCTTCGGCCCGGTGGTGTCGGTGACCACCTTCAAGGACGAGGCGGACGCGCTGGCGATCGCCAACGACACGCTGTACGGGCTGGGCGCCGGCGTGTGGAGCCGCGATGCCGCGCGGCTGTACCGCATGGGCCGCGCGATCCAGGCCGGGCGGGTGTGGACCAACTGCTACCACGCCTATCCGGCGCATGCCGCGTTCGGCGGCTACAAGCAGTCGGGCATCGGCCGCGAGAACCACAAGATGATGCTCGACCACTACCAGCAGACCAAGAACCTGCTGGTCAGCTACTCGCCGAAGGCGCTGGGCTTCTTCTGACCCGCCGGGCAGGGCGGCGGCACGCTGCCGGCGTGCCGTCGTCCGTCTGCGAACTGATCTGGATCAAGGCACTCCGTCGCCGGTCGCGCGATGGTGACAGGACCCGTTTTTCTCAGGAGCGTTGCGATGGACAAGACGATGAAAGCCGCCGTGGTGCGTGAGTTCGGCAAGCCATTGGTGATCGAGGAAGTGACGGTGCCGCGGCCGCAGGCCGGCGACATCCTGGTCAAGATCGAAGCCTGCGGCGTGTGCCATACCGACCTGCATGCGGCCGAGGGCGACTGGCCGGTGAAACCGAACCCGCCGTTCATCCCCGGCCACGAGGGCGTGGGCCATGTGGTGGCAGTCGGCGCCGGCGTGGACCACGTCAGGGAAGGCGATCGCGTCGGCATTCCGTGGCTGTACTCGGCCTGCGGCCATTGCGAGCATTGCCTGGGCGGCTGGGAAACCCTGTGCGAGGCGCAGCAGAACACCGGCTACTCGGTCAACGGCGGCTTCGCCGAATATGCCCTGGCCAATGCCAACTACGTCGGCCACCTGCCGAAGAACATCGGCTTCGTCGAGGTCGCGCCGATCCTGTGCGCCGGCGTCACCGTGTACAAGGGCCTGAAGGTCACCGACACCCGGCCCGGCAACTGGGTGGTGATCTCCGGCATCGGCGGCCTCGGCCACATGGCGGTGCAGTACGCCAAGGCGATGGGCCTGAACGTGGCCGCGGTCGACGTGGACGACGCCAAGCTGGCGCTGGCCACGCGCCTGGGCGCGACGGTGACGGTGAACGCGCGCACCACCGACCCGGTCGCGTACCTGAAGAAGGAAATCGGTGGCGCGCACGGTGCGCTGGTGACCGCGGTGTCGCCGAAGGCGTTCGAGCAGGCCATCGGCATGGTCCGCCGCGGCGGCACCGTCTCGCTCAACGGGTTGCCGCCGGGCCAGTTCCCGCTGGACATCTTCGGCATGGTGCTCAACGGCGTGACCGTGCGCGGCTCGATCGTCGGCACCCGTCTGGACCTGCAGGAATCGCTGGAATTCGCCGAGCAGGGCAAGGTCGCCGCGACCGTGGCCACCGACACCCTGGACAACGTCAACGACGTGTTCGCGCGCATGCACGCCGGCAAGATCGAAGGCCGCATCGTGCTGGACATGGCCGCCTGATGGACGCGTCCGCGCCCGCTGACGCGCTGCCGCCGCAGGTGCTGGCGACGCTGCCGGCCCTGCAGCTGATCGCCAAGCTGGGGGCGCGGCACGGCGCGCTGCTGTTCCACCAGTCGGGCGGCTGCTGCGATGGTTCCTCGCCGATGTGCTACCCGCAGGACGACTTCATCGTCGGCGACCGCGACGTGCTGCTCGGCGAGATCGGGGAGGCGCCGTTCTACATCAGCCCCTCGCAGTTCGCCTACTGGAAGCACACCCAGCTGATCATCGACGTCGTGCCCGGCCGCGGCGGCATGTTCTCGCTGGAGAACGGCGAGGGCGTGCGCTTCCTGGTGCGCTCGCGGCTGTTCAGCGAAAGCGAGTACGCCGCGCTGGAGGCGGCGGGGAAGGTGTAGTGGCGGAAGGCACGCGGTGCAGCGAGTTCTTCTGCACCGTGTTTCCCATCATGTCGATGGAAGCGCTGCCCGCCGGCCCTCCTTGTGGGAGGGACTTCAGTCCCGACTGCAGTGCAGTCGGACGCGCCGATGATGTCGCTCGTCGCGGCTGATGTTGCAGTCGAGATTTCTTGAGGTGCACTGAGGTCACTCCCACACCGATGCTGGTAGGACGCCAGACTTCGATGCGCTACGACGCCTTCGGCGCCTTCGCCGGCACGAACGGCGACACCGGATCGCTGGCGGGGAAGGTCTCTTCCAGGGCTTCGTCCTGGTTGGCGTCGGCATGCCGTCCGTGAGCGGTGTCCGGCGTGGAGTGCGCCGGCGTGTCCGGCGGGGCAGGGCGGTTCTCGCCGGTGCGCGGTTCGTGTTCGACGATGGTCTCGGGGCGGTCGCCGGCGCCGCGGTCTTCGCGGTCCTGCGTCTGGCGCTTGCCGCGCTGTTCGCCGGGAATGGGCGCGGCCTGACGCAGCGGATCGGTGGGCGTGGACATGTCCAGTTCCTCCAGGGAATGGCGGAGGTCCAGTTCACCGCCGGCGCGGTGAAGCCATTGCGAATCGCGCATCCTCCACGGATCGGTCACGGGTCGCTAACGGCGGCAGCGCTACTGCTGCGCGTCCCCCCGCCGCCGTTGCCGCCCGGAGCCCTGCCATGCGCCCCAGCGACCGCCCCGACCCGCTGCTGTTCAACGCCCATCTGGATCCCTTGCCGAGCGTGCCGCCGCCGCGCCGCCGTGGTGCGGCACCGCGCCCGCACGACGCACCGGACTACCGCCGCTACAGCCTGGCCGACTACCGCCAGCGCCGCGCCCGCCACCGCACGCCGTGGCGCGACCTGTGCCCGGCCTACGCCTTCGCCCTGCAGACCCATGCACGCGGCTGGCCGCGCGGGCCCGGCGCCGAGACCGAAGACGAACTGGCCGCGCACTGGGACCTGATGCGTGGCGACTCGCGGCTGGACTGGACCCAGGCGCGGCAGGTGATCGAGGATGCCTGGCAGGCGCTGGATCATCTGCCGGCGCAGGCCGCCGGCGTGGAGCCGCACTGATGCCGCGCCCGATCTGGACCGGCACGCTGTCCTTCGGCCTGCTCAACGTGCCGGTGTCGCTGATGTCCGGCGAACGCCGGATCGACCTGCACTTCCGCATGCTCGACGCGCGCGACAAGCGCCCGATCCGCTTCGAGCGGGTCAACGCCGACACCGGCGAGGAAGTGCCGTGGAAGGACATCGTCAAAGCCTACGAATACAGCAAGGGCAACTACGTGGTGGTCGAGCAGCAGGACATCGCCTCGGCCGCACCGGAAAGCCACGAGACGGTGGAAGTGGAGGCCTTCGTCGACGCCGCCGAGATCGACCTGCGCTATTTCGAGAAACCCTACGTGCTGGTGCCGGGCAAGAAGGCCGAGAAGGGCTACGTACTGCTGCGCGAGACCCTGCGCAGTACCGGTAAGGTCGGTATCGCGCGGGTGGTGATTCGCACCCGCGAGTATCTGTCGGCGGTGATGCCGCTGCAGGATGCGCTGGTGCTGATCCTGCTGCGCTACCCGCAGGAACTGGTCGACCTGGACGACTACACGCTGCCCGGCGGCAAGGCCGCCGACTACCGGATCAGCGCCAAGGAAATCGAGATGGCGGCGCAGCTGATCGATTCGATGTCCGGGCGCTGGGACCCCGATGCCTACCACGACGAATTCCGCGAGCGGCTGCACGCGGTGATCCAGAAACGGATCAAGGCGCAGGAGGGCACCACCCAGGTCGACGAGGATGCCGAGGCGCCGCAGCGCGAGGACGCCACCACCAACGTGGTCGACTTCATGTCGCTGCTGCAGAAGAGCCTGGACGCCAAGAAGCGCACGCCGGCCAGGCAGGACGAGCGCGTGCCGGTACGCAAGACCGCGGCGAAGAAGAGCGACAAGCCGGCCAAGAGCGCGGCCGGCAAGGCCAAGAAGGCGACGCGCGCCAAACCGGCGGCGGCCAAGAAGGCCAAGCCGGCTGCGCGCAAGGCCCCGGCACGACGCAAGGCCGGCTAGGGCAGGTCGGTCGCGGCGGTGCCAGGGCTGCCGCGACCGCTTTACGCCGAGACCATTCCCTCGCGCGTCACCTGCGCCAGCGACTCGCGCGAAATCGCCGCGATCGATTTGGCGCCGGTCAGGGTCATCGCCACCTGCATCTCCTTCTCGATCAGGGTCAGCAGATGCTCCACGCCGGCCTGGCCGGCGGCGGCCAGCGCGTAGACGAAGGCGCGGCCGAGCAGCACGGTGTCGGCGCCCAGCGCCAGCATGCGCACCACGTCCAGGCCGCTGCGCACGCCGGAGTCGGCCAGGATCTTCAGCTCGCCCTTCACCGCATCGGCGATCGCCGGCAACGCCCGCGCGCTGGACAGCACGCCGTCGAGCTGGCGCCCGCCATGGTTGGAAACGACGATGCCGTCGGCGCCGAACCGCACCGCATCGCGCGCATCGTCCGGATCGAGAATGCCCTTGATCACCATCGGCCCGGTCCAGAACTCGCGGATCCACTCCAGGTCCTTCCACGAAATCGACGGATCGAAGTTGGCGCCGAGCCAGCCGATGTAGTCGGCCAGCCCGGTGGGATGGCCGCGGTACGTGGAGATGTTGCCCAGGTCGTGCGGGCGCCCACGCAGGCCCACGTCCCAGGCCCAGCGCGGATGGGTGACGGCCTGCAGCATGCGCCGCAGCGGCGCGTTGGGGCCGCTCATGCCCGAATGCGCGTCGCGGTAGCGCGCGCCCGGCACCGGCATGTCCACGGTGAACACCAGGGTGGTGACGCCCGCGGCCTTTGCCCGCTCCAGCGCGTTGCGCATGAAGCCGCGGTCCTTGAGCACGTACAGCTGGAACCACATCGGCCGGTCGATCGCCGGCGCCACTTCCTCGATCGGGCACACCGACACCGTGGACAGGGTGAACGGCACGCCCTTGGCCGCCGCCGCCCTGGCCGCCTGCACCTCGCCGCGGCGCGCGTACATGCCGGTCAGGCCCACCGGCCCCAGCGCCACCGGCAAGGCCAGGCGTTCGCCGAACAGCTCGGTGTGCAGGTCCAGCGCCGACATGTCGCGCAGCACGCGCTGGCGCAGGGCGATGTCGCTCAGGTCGGACACGTTGCGGCGCAGGGTGTGCTCGGCATAGGCGCCGCCGTCGATGTAGTGGAACAGGAACGGCGGCAGCTGGCGCTGCGCGGCGGCACGGTAGTCGGTGGAGGCGGAAATGATCATGGGGGCAGGGCGGTCAGGGAGAGGAGGGGAGGCGCGAGGCACGGGCGCGGCGCGCATCGTCCTCGTCGAGGGTGCGCAGCGCGCTGTGCACGAATTCCAGGTGGGCGTGCGCGGCGGCGCGGGCGCGTTCGGGGTCGCCGGCCAGGATCGCGTCGCGCAGGGCGCGGTGCTGGGCGAGCAGGGCGGAGAAGATGCGTGGCGATTCGAACAGCTGTTGCCGGCTCTGCGAGATGTTGGCCTGCAGCAGGTCGAACAGCCCGCGCATCACCTGCAGCAGCACCCGGTTGTGGGTGGCCTCGGCGATGGCCAGGTGGAAATCGGCGTCGGCGTGCGCCTGCGCCGCCGCATCGGCCTGCGCATGGGTCTGCAGCAGCGCCTCGTAGGCCGCCTCGATGCGCGCGCGGTCGTCGTCGGTGGCGCGCAGTGCCGCATGCCAGGCGGTGGCGCCTTCCAGCGCATGGCGCGCTTCCAGCACGTCGAAGCGGTACTCCGGGTCGGCATGCAGCAACGGCAGGAACGGCTGCAGCGGCGCCACCACCTGGTCTTCCGGGGTCGGCGGCCGTTGCACGTAGGTGCCGCCGCCCACCCGGGCCCGCAGCAGCCCCTGGCTGGCGAGTTGCGCGATGGCCTCGCGCAGCACCGGGCGCGAGACGCCCAGTTCCGCGGCGAGGGCCCGCTCGGCGGGCAGGCGCGCGTCGACTGCCAGGCCGCGTTGCGCGATCAGCGTGCGCAACTGCACGGCGACCCGGTCGCTGAGCCGGGCAGGGGACTCGCCGGCAGCGGCAGTGGCGGCAGCTTTAAGACTATTGGTCATACCAATAAATTGGCAGGGCGCGAATGGTGTGGCCATTAGGCGCCTTGGATCACGCGGCGTCAATGGTTGCAGTGATGCAGGCCGCCTAAATTGGTAATACCAATCGGGGCGTGCCGTTGCGTGCCATCGCCGCAGCCAGCACCACCAGCACCGCCAACAGGCCCAGTTCCGCCCCGATCAACCGCTACAGCGTGCGCACCAGTGCCGCGTTCGGCGACCAGGTCGGCTGTAGCCGCGCCTGTCGGCGCCAGCGCAGCAGGCGCAGCGTCGGCACCAGCGAGAGCAGGCCGATCGCCGCGAAGGTGCCGAGCTTGGCCCAGAACCAGGGGGTGTGCAGGTAGTAACCGGCGCCCTTGAGCCCGTAGCGCACGCGCAGGGCACCGATCGCCAGGATCAGCAGCGCGGCCAGCCCGTAGCCGGCGTCGACGCGGACCAGCCGCGTCAATTGGCGGTGGTCCGGCGGCGCACGCAGCAGGGTCCATTCCGCCACCAGCGCGGCGATCAGCAGCAGCATCGCCAGGTGGTGCAGGGCGGCCAGCAGCAGGTCGACAGTGCCCATCGGCGCGGCCTCACCACACCCACGGCAGCAGCCGCCAGCTGCGCGCGGCGTAGTCGGGATACTCCTCGGGAAAGGCCTGGGTCAGCATCGCCTCCTCGACCCGGATGCGGCGCAGGAACGCCCAGGTCACCGGCAGCACGATCGCCAGCAACGACAGAACGTTGCCCATGCCCAGCGCCAGCCCGTAGAACGCCAGCAGCGCGCCGGTGTAGGAGGGATGCCGCAGATAGCGGTACGGGCCGTGGCGGACCAGGCGGTGGCCTTCCTGGATGGTCACGTCGACGGTGAACCAGCGCGCCAGCACCCGGATCGACCACAGCCGCAGCGCCAGCCCGCCGGCCAGCAGCGCGCAGGCCAACCAGCGCAGCGGTTCGCGCAGGTGCGGCGCATAGCGCCACACGCCGAGCAGCGACAGCAGCGCGCCCAGCGCTACCGCGCCGTACAGCACGCGCCACAGCAGGCGCAGCGTGCCCTGGTCGCGCGCACCGCCATCGGCGGCGCGACGGCGGCGGCTGAGCAGCGTCTCGTACGCGCCCCAGCCCAGGCCGAGCAGCATGAACAGCAGATCCGGATGGCGCAGGGTCAGGAGCATGACGGTGTTCCTCGTGGCGGCGTGCACCACGCATTGCGTGGCAGGGTGGATGAACCGGGCCCGACCTGCGTGCCGATCGTCCGGCACCCGGCAGGGCATGGACGCAGTGTGGCGCCGTCGGGGTGGCGCGGCAGTGGCCGCTGGTCATGCCGTCCGCCTGCCGGAAGTCACTTTCTGCGCCCGCCCCATTGCCGCGGCATCGGCCCGCGGTCAGCATCGGCCGCATGAACCGATTCCTGCGCGACCTGATCGAACCCAAGCGCCTGGCCGGGTTGCTGACCGTGGCCACCGTGCTGTGGTCGTTCCAGTTCGCGCCGCATGCGCTGGTGGCCTGGCGCTGGATCGCGGCGGCGCTGTTCCTGCTGCCGCTGCTCGGCGCGCACTACCTGCCCGGGCGCTGGCGCGATGTCGCGCTGTGGGTCGAGGCAGCCGCGGCGATGGCCCTGGTCTGGCTGGAGCCGCACGTCGGCACCGCGCCGGTGTTGCTGGTGGTGGTGGTCGCGCAGGTGGCGCTGCAATGGCCGCCGCGGCCGGTGTTGGCGCTGGCGCTGCTGGCCAACCTGGGCACCTTCCTGGCGCTGTCCGCCGCCGGTATCAAGCATCCGCTGCTGACCACGCTGATCTACGCCGGCTTCCACGCCTTCGCAGGCCTCAGCGCGCACTACGCGCGCACCGCCGAGCTGGCGCGCGAGGCGCTGGCGCGGGTCAACGCCGACCTGCTGGCCACCCGCGCGCTGCTCGCCGAAAGTACCCGCGATGCCGAGCGCCTGCGCCTGGCGCGCGAACTGCACGACGTGGCCGGACACAAGCTCACCGCCCTGCGTATCCAGTTGCGCCTGCTGCTGGCCGATCCGGCGCTGGCGCAACGCCCGGAGGTGGCGACGGTGGAGCGGCTGTCCGGCGAACTGCTGGCCGACATCCGCGCGGTGGTGCAGTCGCTGCGCGACGACCGCGGCGTGGACCTGGAGACCGCGTTGTGTGCCCTGGCCGCGCCGTTCCCGCGGCCGCAACTGCAGTTGCAGATCGATCCGGCGCTGCGCATCACCGATCCGCACTTGGCCGAGACCCTGCTGCGGCTGGTGCAGGAAGCGCTGACCAACGCTGCCCGGCACGCCGACGCGGCACATGTGCGGGTGCGCCTGGGCCAGGATCGGCAGCAGCTGTGCCTGGACATCGAGGACGATGGCCACCGCGCCGAGCGCATCCGCGAGGGCAACGGTATCGCCGGCATGCGCGAGCGTCTGGCCGCGCTGCACGGGCGCCTGGAACTGGGCCGCACGCCGCTCGGCGGTATGCAGCTGAGCGCGAGGCTGCCGCTGTGAGCGCGCTGCGGATCGCCCTGGCCGACGACCAAGTGCTGGTGCGCGCCGGCCTGCGCGCGCTGTTGCAGACCCAGGGCATCGTCGTCGCCTGCGAGGCCGACGACGGCCAGGCCTTGCTCGACGTGGTGGCGGCCACGCCGGTGGACGTGGTGCTCAGCGACATCCGCATGCCCGGCATGGATGGCATCCAGGCGCTGCAGCAGTTGCGCGCGCGCGGCGACCGCACGCCGGTGCTGCTGCTCACCACCTTCGACGAATCCGATCTGCTGCTGCGCGCCACCGCCGCCGGCGCGCAGGGCTTCCTGCTCAAGGACGCCGCGCCGGAAGACCTGCGCGAGGCGATCGCGCGCGTGGCTGCTGGCGAGACCCTGCTGCAGCCGGTCAGCACCGACCCGGTGCGTGCGCGCTACCGCTACCGCGACGAGGACGCCCCGCGCGACACCTTCAACGAACGCGAAGTGGCGATCCTGCGCCTGCTCGCCGGCGGCTACTCCAACAAGGAGATCGCGCGCAGCCTGTTCCTGGCCGAGGGCACGGTGAAGAACTACGTCTCCACCATCCTCGACAAGCTCGGCACCCGCGACCGCACCCGCGCGGTGCTCAAGGCGATCACCCTGCGCATCATCTGATGCGTGCACCAGCGGTGGCGCTGCGACGTCCACCGGCGGCGCGTCGGGACTGAAGTCCCTCCCACAACGGTGCCACCGTGCCGTGCCGCGGCCTGCCGCAGGAGCGGCTTCAGCCGCGACAACCGATGGCGCGATTGCGGCTCGCCGATCAGCTGTTTCCCTCCAGCCGGCACGACATCCGCCGCCGCGACGCCGCCCCTGTGGGAGCGACTTCATTCGCGACGCGACCCATCCGAACGCGCGCGCCCGCCCGCAGTACGCTCCATACCCCGCCGTGTGCTGCCACCGGGACTTCTGCACACCCGCCGCAGACATTAAGATGCCGCGGGCATTGTGCCGACGAGGAATTCACGTTGATCATCCATCCGAAAGTCCGCGGTTTCATCTGCACCACCACGCATCCGCTCGGCTGCGAGCGCAACGTGCTCGAGCAGATCGCCGCCACGCGCGCGCGCGGCGTGCGCCACGATGGGCCAAAGAACGTGCTGGTGATCGGCGCGTCCAGCGGCTACGGCCTGGCCTCGCGCATCACCGCCGCGTTCGGCTTCGGCGCCGCCACCCTCGGCGTGTTCTTCGAAAAGCCCGGCAGCGAGAAGAAGGCCGGCACCGCCGGCTGGTACAACGCCGCCGCCTTCGACAAGCAGGCCAAGGCCGCCGGCCTGTACAGCAAGTCGATCAACGGCGACGCGTTCTCCGACGAGGCGCGCGCCAAGGTCATCGAACTGATCCAGCAGGACATGGGCGGCCAGGTCGACCTGGTGGTGTATTCGCTGGCCTCGCCGGTGCGCAAGCTGCCGGGCACCGGCGAAGTGAAGCGCTCGGCGCTCAAGCCGATCGGCCAGACCTACACCGCCACCGCCATCGACACCAACAAGGACGCCATCATCGAGGCCTCGATCGAGCCGGCCACCGAGCAGGAGATCGAGGACACCGTCACCGTGATGGGCGGCCAGGACTGGGAACTGTGGATCGACGCGCTGGACGCCGCCGGCGTGCTCGCCCCGGGCGCGCGCACCGTTGCCTTCAGCTACATCGGCACCGAGATCACCTGGCCGATCTACTGGCACGGCGCGCTGGGCAAGGCCAAGGTCGACCTCGACCAGACCGCGCAGCGCCTGCACGCGCGCCTGCAGCAGCACGGCGGCGCGGCCAACGTGGCGGTGCTGAAATCGGTGGTGACCCAGGCCAGCGCGGCGATCCCGGTGATGCCGCTGTACATCTCCATGGTCTACAAGATCATGAAGGAAAAGGGCCTGCACGAAGGCACCATCGAACAGGCCGACCGTCTGTTCCGCGAACGCCTGTACCGCGAGGACGGCCAGCCCGCGGCCACCGACGACGAGAACCGCCTGCGCCTGGACGACTGGGAACTGCGCGACGACGTGCAGGATGCCTGCAAGGCGCTGTGGCCGCAGGTGACCACCGAGAACCTGTTCCAGCTCACCGACTACGCCGGCTACAAGCACGAGTTCCTCAAGCTGTTCGGCTTCGAGCGCCAGGACGTGGACTACGACGCCGAGGTCGATCCCGACGTCAAGTTCGATTGCGTGGAGCTCTGAGGAGCGGGGATTCGGGAGTGGGGATTCGGGCGTCGTGTTGATCCCGGATCCCGAACAGAGCATGCGGCCGGCAGCGATGTCGGCCGTTTTCTTTTGCGCTGACGGCGAGGCAGCGGTGGCGGCACGCCGACCGGATCCCGTCGGGACTGAAGTCCCTCCCACAAAGACCTCATCCATCCCCGCGGCGTCTGCTGTAGGAGGGGCCTCAGCCGCGACAATCGAAGCCGTGGTGCTGGAATTGCCAGCACACCCCCACGACTAAAACCCCGCCACATCGCAACGCCAATCCGCACGCAAACCCGGAAGCGCCAGCGCTTTTACGATTCCCCATTCCCCATTCCCCATTCCCGGCTCTTCACCGCCTCACATCGAACCGCGTCGCCCCCACACACGCCTGCACCTCGGCCTCGCTCAGCGCCAGCACGTCGCCCGGCAGCGTGTGCTTGAGGCAGCCGGCGGCCAGGCCGAAGCGGATCGTGGCGGTGTCGTCCCAGCCACGGCTCAAGCCGTGCAGCACGCCGGCAGCGAAGGCGTCGCCGCCGCCGATGCGGTCGACGATGCCGCTCAGCTCCTCGGCTGGCGCCTGCGCGACGCTGCCGTCGCGGCGCAGCAGCATCGCGCCCAGGCTGTGCCGGTCTACGCTGTGCGCCACGCGCTGGGTGCAGGCCATCGCCTGCAGCTGCGGGAATGCGGCGAAGGCGTCGCGCGCGCCCGCTTCCACCCGCGCCTGCACGCTGTCCTGCGGGTAGCGGTGGCCCAGCACCACCTCCAGGTCGCGGTAGTCGGCGAACAGCACGTCCGCCTGCGCCAGCAGCTGGCGCAGGATGCCCGGCGCATCGCCGTTCCAGGCCTCCCATAGCTTGGGGCGGTAGTTGCCGTCGAACGACACCCGCACCCCGGCCGCGCGTGCCGCCTGCGCGGCCGCCAGCGCCGCGGCC
>NZ_AQOK01000010.1:0-4062 GCF_000364645.1 Xanthomonas sp. SHU 308
TCCCTAATTAACCTGTCCGAGAAATCGGGGGTGGCTCAACCTGACCCATTCTTGTCGATCACTGGTCGTCGGCCGCAGGCACACCGAGGGCAACGACATCCAAGTTCTCGCGTTGTTTTAAGCAAGCGCAACACCTGTAGTGAAAGGTTCAGAACGGAATATCGATCCACTCTATGAGCTCTTCGAGTTCAGCAGCATGCTTGCTGTTTCCTCGATTCTTGTGCATGGAGATCAACCGAGTGATCTGTTCGCGAGCGGAGGGCTTTACATCCTCCGGAAGCTTGGCAAGCTCATTAGCGACATATCGCACGGCCAGCGTGGAAACCTTCGCCGCTCGAATGTATCGAAGCATAGGGCTAAGGAACTTCGGGAGCGTTTCAACAGTGAGAAATGGCCCAACTCCTGCCAGTTCGCCGAAGGGAATACTATCTCCTTGCTCAATCAAGAAACCAATCAGGTAGTCAACTACGACCGGTCGCTTGAGCTCGTCTAGGTGCTCCAGATCGGTAGGGCGGAAGAATGCAGTCCGATGACGGGCGATCTCTGTAGCTTCGCCGTTCCGAATTAGGGTATAGAACTGAAGCGTCGTCACGCCCGCGAGCTCCGGATTTTCCTTGATAGCGAGCCGATAGGCGGCAGAAATTCTCTCAGGAAGTGCAGCATCCCATTCGAAGTCATCGTATATGAGGCTTTCCGCATATGCCTTCGGAAGCACGTCAAGCATCAAGCGCTGCTTCTCCTTATCCGCAATGTCGCGAAGAAGATGCGGAAGAATTGCGATTGAGCCGCTGTCCCGTTGGATCTTCCGAAGGAGCTGCTCGGCTGTCAGTCCTGCTTTCGCTTTGCGCGATGCCGCGACCTCTAAAACTATCCTCCCTACCAATGCTGTGACGATCAAAGCATTGCTCTGGTCCGGCGCGGCGACGCTATCACGCATTACCTTCCCTGGATGGATAAGGTTCCTATAGTCCTTGATTGCGCTGCAGAGCTTGGCGGTAGTCTCGGTAATCACATGCTGGTCTTCGCACTCGGAGATGACTTGTTGAAGCATAAGTTTCCTGATTCGCAATGCTTCAGTCACAGGTGACAGCCATTCCAAGTGTTCGACGAGGACTGCTTCAATGAGGCTTCCGGCAAGGACCATGGCTGCCTTCCATGCTCGGGCTTCCAAGCACGCCTGCATCTCGGCGAAATCAGCTTCCAAGAGCATACGGTATGGTTGTGCGGTGATGTAATCGAAGCGGTTCGCCTGGGCCTCGCTCATTAGGGTTCCTCGTTCGTTCTCCAAAACAGGGGAAGACTACACTTACTCGGCCGATATCGGGGCCAGGTTAACTTAATCCGCACCGGCGCGATTTCCTGCAGATGTCTACAGATGTTCTGTTTAAGCGTTGACAGCTTCTTTGGGACGAGCGAATTATCTATTCGCTACGGCAAATTCCGCGGCTGGGTTTGGTCTCCCGAAGTCACTTGGCGACTCCCACTCAAATGGAGGACGTCATGTCCGGCAGTGCAGACGCTGGTTCAAAGACCAAATCTCCTCGCCTTGCCATCAAGGCAAAGCCCTGCTGGCTCAAGCTCGAGTCCCCCGATCCCTTAGATGCCATCATCGCCGAGACGCTGCCTGGTGCGTCGGCGCCACCGTTGCATCCCGACGCTGACAAGAACCCAGTGCCCAGGCGCTCGATCCCGCGCCGCCCCACGCAATGCACCATCGGCTACCGCTACTACGATGTGGACCGCAATGGTATGCGCGTCGGGCGGCAGGTGCCGAGCTTGCGCTTGTACGGGCTTTGGCTGGAAGGCATCGGCTTCGCGGTGGGTGGAAAGGACCCAAATCCATGTGGTGTGAGATGTGCTCTGACCTCAGGCTTCTAACCGTGGGCCATACTGCGCAGATGAACATCCTTCGATTGATCTTATGCCTCAGTTGGCTCTCGATCGCTGGCCCCGCGTTCGCAGGGGCCAGCCGCTGCGATCTGCACGAATTCACCAGCTCGCGTGAGTTGCACCGGTTCCTGAGCCTTCGCGCGGTTGACGTCCTCAGGCGGGCAGAAAATTCCGGTAGCGGACTCGCGGACCTGGTTGCCCCAATGGCCACTTTTAACCTCGGTGCTGGTGACGTGGGTCGTCCGTTGGGCACTGGCATCGACGGCGCTCGTGCGCTTGCGCGAACCATGCACGCCGACTCGTACCGTTTCCTTGGTTGGGACTACATGGACATGGCGCCCAATGCCTGCTCAGAGCGTGAGGTGGACGTCGAGGTCGAGTTCATCGACAGCCAAGGCAAGCGCGTTTCCCGCGTGAAGTTCACGTTCGAGGTGGAGCGCGTTCGCTTGGTGAGTGCCGTGGGCTGGGAAAGATCGTTCGAAGCGGGTCAGTTGTAGAAGCGATTCGAGCAGGGCTGATTGAAGCGGGGTGTCACGACACTCATAACCCTGGTTGCGTGTAGCGCTGCTCACACGCGGCAGGTGTAGCCGCCGGTTGAACCAAGCTACATTTGTTGATGGTGACGGCCATGAGAAAGCGCGCTCAGTCGCGCTCGAAGCGCTGTAGTTCGTCCAGTTGCGCCAGCGCCTTGCGCAGGCTGCCGCCGCTCAAGGAGTCGTCCATCTTCCGGCCGAACTCGGCGCGTTGCGGGCGGCGTGCCCAGCGGTGGAGCCACCAGGTGCCTAGCAGGCCGGCGACGCCGATGCCGTAGCCGCTCCACACCAGCGCGGGGGCATTGGCCAGCAGATCGACATCGCCCAGGCCAGCCAAGGTCTGCAAGACCGCGATCCACAGGAACCACCACGGCAGACCGGCGACCATGCCGCTGCGGATGTACAGCGTGCGTGCGCGCAGCAACTGCTTCTGGATGCCGACGACCGGCTGCGCATAGTCGATGTTGCCGAGTCGCCCCAGCACCACGCCGGCCGCGACGATCGTCAGCACGCCATACGCCTGCACCAACACACCGGCGACGATGGACGCGGCATGTGCTGGCTTGCTCATCCACAGTAGCGACGCGAGCAGGACGAACGCAATGCCGAACAGGATCTGCAGCACCTGGCCCCAGTACAGCGGGCGCAGGCTGCCGCGTGTCCGGTCCAGTTTGCGCTCGCGCAATTCGTGCAGCTTCAACGTGTTGTCCAGTTGCAGCCGGCGGTCCAGCGTTTGCCAGGCCGATTTGAAGTCGTCGAGTTCCATCGTGGTCTCCATGGCGTGGTTTAGCGAAATTCGTCGCGGATGCGCTGTTTCAGGCGTCCGATCTTGGTGGAGACGTTGCTTTCGGTGATGCCGAGGATCTGGGCGATCTCGCGTTGCGGGCGGTCTTCGAGGTAGAGCAGCAAGAGTGCGCGGTCCAGCGGCGGCTGGCGCGCGATGACGTCCTGCAGCAGGCGAAGCCGCTGTTCGTTCTCCGGGTCCGCGGCGTTGCCGTCGGCCACGTCGTGCAGGGTTTCGTCCAGCGGCATCGCGTCGTGCCGCTGCCGCAGTTCGCGGTTGCGCAGGTGGCTGATCGCCACGTTCAGCGCGATCCGGTACATCCAGGTGCTGACGCTGCGCGCTGGGTCGTACGTCGGCCAGGCGTGCCAGAGCTGTGCCGCGATTTCCTGGGCCAGATCGGCACGGTCCTCGGCACCGCGCGCATAGCTGCCGGCGACCTTGAACACGATGCCGGAATGGCGCTGTAGCAGCGCGCTGAAGGCATCTCTGGCGTCGTTCGCGGTCATGGCGGTTGCGATGGTATCCATTGGTTCACCGGCGCGGCCTTCGCGCCCCTCGACACCATGATTCGCGCCAGCGCACGGAATCTCACACCGCGCCAGCAAGAATCTTCAACTGGTCATCGCGCGGAAGGACGTTGCTGGATCAAGCCGCGCGGCAGCGCGGCGTCGGCTTGAATGCAGCGTCAGGCTGTTTGTCGGCAAGTGGCAATGCCAAAGCTGACGGTGCTGCAGCGCGTTGCGCTGCCCTTGTCGTCGCGACGCGTCGTGTTGCCGAAGGAGTCCGTCGCGCTGCGAACCACGTTGCCCTAATCGCTACGGGTCGTGGTATTGCCGTAGGAGTCCGTGCTGCTGC
>NZ_AQOK01000011.1:0-4748 GCF_000364645.1 Xanthomonas sp. SHU 308
CGCGCCGGCCGCGGCCGTGCGTGCGCGCGGCGCGGATCCTCCACCGCCCGGTGTGACGGCGTGCGTGACGCGCCGCTGTACCGCCGGCCGCCGCCGGCTGCCATCGTCACCGTGTTCGGCTACATAGGTCTTCCACCGCAAGGATCCGATGCAATGCGCACTCTTCGCCGCTCCCTGACCCGTTCCCCGTCCGCCGCACGCCAGGCGGGCATGAGCCTGCTGGAAATCATCATCGTCATCGTGCTGATCGGCGCGGTGCTGACCCTGGTCGGCAGCCGCGTGCTCGGTGGCGCCGACCGTGGCAAGGCCAACCTGGCCAAGTCGCAGATCCAGACCCTGGCCGGCAAGGTCGACAACTACCAGCTCGACACCGGCAAGCTGCCGTCCAAGCTCGACGACCTGGTCACCGCGCCGGGCGGCGTCAGCGGCTGGCTCGGTCCGTACGCCAAGCCGGCCGAACTGAACGATCCCTGGGGCCACCCGATCGAATACAAGGTGCCCGGCGAAGGCCGGCCGTTCGACCTGATCAGCCTGGGCAAGGACGGCCAGCCCGGCGGCAGCAGTTACGACGCCGACATCAAGTACGAGTGATCCGGCGCCGTGATCCGGGCCCCTGCCGGCGCGCTGCGCTTCGGCGTGCCGGCGTGCGCGCCGGCTGCGCGTGCGCGCATGCGCGGCGTGTCGCTGCTGGAGATGCTGCTGGTGGTGGGCCTGATCGCGATCGCCGCGCTGCTGGCGGCCTCGGTGCTGACCGGCGGCATCGACGGCATGCGCCTGCGCTCGGCGGCCAAGGAGATCGCCTCGCAACTGCGCTACACCCGCGCCCAGGCGATCGCCAGCGGCCAGCCGCAGCGGTTCCTGATCGATCCGCAGGCGCACCGCTGGCAGGCGCCCAACGGCCGCCACGGCGAGATCCCGCCGTCGCTGACGATCCGCTTCACCGGTGCGCGCCAGGCGCAGCGCCGCGACGGCGAGGGCGCGATCCAGTTCTTCGAGGACGGCGCCTCCACCGGCGGGCGCATCGACCTGCAGGCGCGCCAGGCGCGCTGGCGCGTCGACGTGACCTGGCTGACCGGCGAGGTCACGGTCGGGCGCGCACCGGACCAGGCGGGCCCATGAACCGCCAGCGCGGCTACACCCTGATCGAGGTGATCGTGGCGTTCGCGCTGCTGGCGCTGGCGCTGACCCTGCTGCTGGGCTCGCTGTCCGGCGCCGCACGCCAGGTGCAGCGTGCCGACCAGTTGAGCCGCGCCACCCTGTACGCGCAGTCGCTGCTGGCGGCGCAGGGCGTGGAGCAGCCGCTGCAGCCGGGACGCAGCCAGGGCACGCTGGATCAGGGTCGCTACCGCTGGACCCTGGACGTGGCGCCCTACGCCGACCCGCGGCGGCCGCCCGATGCCGCGGTGACGCCCGGCGCGCCGACCTTGCTGCAATTGACCCTGCAGGTGCGCTGGGGCGATGCGCCGGCGCAGGCGCTGCAGTGGAAGACCCTGCGCCTGGTCGCCCCGCAAGGCAATGGGGTGCCGCAATGACCACGCGCGCGCCGCCGCGCGCCGCCGCGCGCGGCTTCACCCTGATCGAGGTGCTGCTGGCCACGGTGCTGCTGGTCGGCGGCCTGACCCTGGCCTTCGCCACGCTGCGCTCGGCGATGGCGATCAGCGGCCGCGGCGAGGCGATCGCCGGACGCAGCGAACGCATGCGCGCGGTCGAAGGCTTCCTGCGCCGGCGCCTGAGCGGCGCGCAGTCGCTGCCGCTGGATATCGACACGCACACGCTGCAGCCGGTGCGTTTCGTCGGCGAACCGCAGCGCATGCAGTTCGTGGCCGATCTGCCCGAGTACCTCGGCCGCGGTGGCCCCTACCTGCACGACCTGCGGGTCAGCGGCGAGGGCGACCATCGGCAACTGGCGATCGCGCTGGTGCAGGT
Organism: Xanthomonas sp. SHU 308; assembly: GCF_000364645.1. NCBI lineage: Bacteria > Pseudomonadati > Pseudomonadota > Gammaproteobacteria > Lysobacterales > Lysobacteraceae > Xanthomonas > Xanthomonas sp. SHU 308. The sequence goes on from NZ_AQOK01000011.1 coordinate 1,927, forward strand.
GCAGGCCGGCAAGCAACTGGCCGAGACCCCGCCGCGCCCGCCCGAGCCGCTGGCGCGCGACCTGCGCGAGGTCCGCTTCCGCTACCGCGGCCTGGACCCGGAGCGCGGCACCATCGGCCCCTGGCAGGAGCGCTGGGAGCGCACCGACACGCTGCCGCTGCTGGTCTCGATCGAACTGCGCAGCGGCGACGGCACGGCGTGGCCGCCGCTGGTGGTGGCGCTGCGCCAGGCCGGTGGCGCGGAGATGCGGCAATGAGCGCGATGCATCGCCACCGCGGCGCGGCGCTGGTGCTGGTGCTGTGGCTGATCGCGCTGCTGACCGCGCTGATCGGCGCGTTCGCGCTGACCGCGCGCACCGAGAACCTGCAGGGCAAGGTGCTCGGCGACGGCGCCGAGGCGCAGGAACGCGCCCGCGCCGGCCTGGAATACGCGCTGACCCGGCTCGCCGGCACCCCCACGCAGCCGGGCTGGCGCGCCGACGGCCGGCGCTACCGCTGGCAGTACGAAGGCGCCACGGTCGACCTGCGGGTCACCGACGAGAGCGGCAAGGTCGATCTGAACATGGCCGATGCGCAACTGCTGGCGGCGCTGGTGCGCGCGGTCGGCGAGGATCCGCAGCGCGCCGAGCGCATCGCCGCGGCGATCGTGGACTGGCGCGATCCCGACAACCTGACCCAGCCCAACGGCGCCGAGGATCCGGACTATGCCGCCGCCGGTTTGCCCTACGGCGCCAAGGATGCGCCGTTCGAAAGCCTGGCCGAGCTGCAGCTGGTGCTGGGCATGGACCCGGAGCTGTACGCCAAGCTGCTGCCCAACCTGACCCTGTACGGCGGGGTGTCGCGGCCGACGCCGGACTTCGCGCCGGGGCCGGTGCTGACCGCGCTGGGCCTGGACGCGCAGCAGGTGCTGGCGCAGCGCGAACGCACCGACCAGACCCAGCTCGGCATGGTCGGCATGGGCGGTGGCGGCACCTACAGCATCGAAAGCCGGGCGCGGCTGGGCAATGGCCGCGAGGGCGTGTTGCGCGCGGTGGTGCGCCCAGGCTCGTCGGCGCTGCCGGGCTCCGCCTACACTGTGTTGCGTTGGGAAGAAGGAACGACGGTGCGATGACGGCGTGGCGCGACACGATGGACAAACTTGGCGTACGCATCGCCCCCGGTGCGGGCGGGCTGCTGGCCTGGTGGCAGCGCTCGCTGATGGCGTGGCTGCCGCCGCGCTGGCAACTGCAGTTGGGCTGGTCGCAGGCGCGGCTGCTGCTGTGGCGCGAGGGCGAGCAGCTGATGCTGGCGCGGCAGGTCGAGTCCGAACTGGGCGCGCCGCTGGCGCTGCCGTGGCCGCTGCTGCCCGACGAACTGGAGGCGCTGCTGGGGCCGCGCCTGGCGGCGCTGCCGCGGGTGTGGTTGTTGCCGGCCGAGGCCGCGTTGCAGCGCCATCTGCGCCTGCCGGCGGCGGCCGCCGAGCACCTGCGCGAGGTGGTGAAGTTCGAGATCGACCGGCAGACCCCGTTCCAGGCCGACCAGGTGATCTACGACGTGCGCGCCGACGGCCGCCGCGACGACGCCCAGCTCGACGCCGAACTGGTGGTGGCGCCGCGCCGCGTGCTGGACGACCTGCAGGCCAGCGCCGGCGCGCTGCGCCCGACCCTGGCCGGCATCGACGTCGCCGGCAGCGATGGCGCGCCGCTGGGAGTGAATCTGCTGCCGCAGGAACAGCGCCACCGCCGCGCCGACCCGATGCGGCGCTGGAACGCGATCCTTGCCGCCACCGCGCTGCTGGCGCTGTGCGCGGCCGGCTGGCAACTGCTGGACAACCGCCGCGATGCGCTGGAGCACCTGCGCACCCAGGTGGACAGCGGCGCGCAGCGCGCGCGCGCAGTCGCCGCGCAGCGCCAGCAGCTGCTCGACCTGGTCGAAGGCGCCGCGTTCTTCGACCAGTTGCGTGCCGAGCGCCCGGCCTCGGTCGAGGTCTGGAACGAATTGAGCAAGCGCCTGCCGGAGGGCACCTATCTGGAGAAGTTCTCGATCGAGGGCAACCAGTTGCAGTTGATCGGCCTCAGCAGCGAAGCCTCGTCGCTGGTCGGGCGCCTGGAAGGCTCGCCGCTGTGGCGCACGCCCTCGCTGACCGGCGTGTTGCAGGCCGACCCGGGCAGCCACCGCGACCGCTTCACCCTCACCGCCGAGCTGGCCGGGACCAAGCGCAAGGAGGCCGCCGATGCCGGTGCAGGTCGATAAGCGCGACCGCTGGCTGGCGCTGGGCCTGCTGCTGGCGGCGCTGGCGCTGGGCTACCTGGTGCTGGTGCATCCGTGGTGGACCGTGCCGATGCGCGAGGTCGATGCGCAGATCCAGGAACTGCAGCAGCGCGAACTGCGCGTGCGCATGCAGTTGCAGCAGGCGCCGCAGGTGGCGCAGCGGCTGCAGCAGGCGCAGCGCGAACTGGCCACGCGCCCGGGCTTCCTGCGCGAGACCTCGGCCGAACTGGCCTCGGCCGGTCTGGTGCAGCGCCTGGAAAGCGCGGTGGCCACGGCCAGCCCCGGCAACCGCAGCTGCGCGATCAGCAACCGCTCGCCGCTGGCCGCCGACAACCGCAGCGACCGCTTCACCCGCGTGGCGGTGCAGGTGCGCCTGCGCTGCGGCACGCCGGAGCTGGCGGCGGTACTGCATGCGCTGGAAAGCGGCACGCCGGCGCTGTTCATCGACAATCTCAACGTGATGGCGCAGCGCTACCAGCTCTCGCCGGGCGAGAGCGGCAACGGCCTGGACGTGGCCTTCGAACTGGCCGGCTACCTGCGTCCGAACGCGATGCCGGCGCCGCCGGCGGCGTC
>NZ_AQOK01000012.1:0-8184 GCF_000364645.1 Xanthomonas sp. SHU 308
CAGCCGGTGCGCCGCGCCAGTGCCGCGATCGCGCTGAGGGTGCGGTCGCGGCCGGCGCCGTAGACCAGGGTCGGCCGCAACACCGTCGCCGCCGCGCCGCGTTCGGCGGCCACCGCGAACACGATGGCTTCGGCCTCGCGCAGGCGCCGGGCGACGTCGCGTTCGGCGGCGTCCAGCGAGTCGCGCTTGACCTCCAGGCTGGTGGAGCCGAAGGCGACCACGCGCGAAGCGGCGACGGGCGCGCGCCGATACCAGTCGGCGAAAGCGTCCAGCGGCCCGCAACTGAACACCACCTCCGCCGCCACCGGTGGCGCCTGCAGCGCACTGAGTTCACCTGCATGCCAGTGCAGGCCGGGGTGCGCCGCGCGCGCCTGCCGGGAGTAGGCGTGCACCTCCCATCCGTCGGCCAGCAGGCGGCGCAGCAGGCGCTCGCCGATCTGGCCGCTGCCGCCGAACACCAGTGCGATGCGCGGTGGCGCGACGGTCGTCGGAGAAGCGGAGGCAGCGGCGAGCGAATCTGTCATCGGCACAGGATAGTGCGTGCGCCGCCGTTTGCGGCTGGAATCACCCGGCATCCGCACGCTGCACGGCATGCGACGGCCGGTGGAGGCGGACAAGGCGACACGTGGCGCGGACACACGCAGCGGCCAACGATCGCCAAGCGCACCGACGACCTGGTACGGCCGCACGCACCGGCACCCGGATGGAGAGCGACGCGCGACGCGCTGCAGAATGCGCTCACCCACGGCGATGCTTGCGCCACACGCAAAGCGCACGCCGCATGGCGCGCATGGCGTGTGGCGCATCGCCAGCGTTCGATCACCCCCCTCCCGCCCGCACTCGCAAGCGCATCACCTGCGCACCGCTACGCTGTCGGCATGACCGTGCACGCCTTCCGTTCCCGCGCCGGCCACCGCCGTGACGCGCCTGTTACACTCGGGCTCCTGCTCGCGAATCTCGTATTCCCTGCATGATCCCAGCCCTCGACCTCCTGCTGGCCTTGCCGTTTCTGATGGCGGCGGCCGTCGTCGCCCTGCGCCACCGCTCGCGCGCCACCCTGGCCTGGGCCGCGGCGCTGGCGCCGTTGGCGGGCCTGGCGGTGCTCGGCGCGCTGACACCCACCGTGCTCGACGGCGGCATCGTCCGTGCCGACCACGCCTGGCTGCCGCAGATCGGCCTGCAGTTCTCGCTGCGCCTGGACGGGCTGGCCTGGATGTTCGCCGGCCTGGTGCTGGCGATCGGCGCGCTGGTGGTGATGTACGCGCACTATTACCTCAGCGCGCGCGAGAACGCGGCGCGCTTCTACGCCTGCCTGCTGCTGTTCATGGGCGCGATGCTGGGCATGGTGATCGCCGGCAACCTGTTGCTGCTGATGGTGTTCTGGGAACTGACCAGCATCAGTTCGTTCCTGCTGATCGGCTTCTGGTCGCACCGCCAGGACGCGCGCGACGGCGCGCGCATGGCCCTGGTGATCACCGGCGGCGGTGGCCTGGCGCTGCTCGGCGGCGTGCTGCTGCTGGGGCGCATCGTCGGCAGCTACCAGCTCGACGCGGTGCTCGCCGCCGGCGACGTGATCCGCGCCAGCCCGCTGTATCCGTGGGCGCTGGGGCTGATCCTGCTCGGCATCTTCACCAAGAGCGCGCAGTTCCCGTTCCATTTCTGGCTGCCGCACGCGATGGCCGCGCCCACCCCGGTGTCGGCCTATCTGCATTCGGCGACGATGGTGAAGGCCGGCGTGTTCCTGCTGGCGCGGCTGCATCCGGCGCTGGCCGGCAGCGACCTGTTCTTCTACACGGTCAGCGGCATCGGCGCGATCACCCTGCTCACCGGCGCCTGGTTCGCGATCTTCCAGCACGACCTCAAGGGCCTGCTGGCGTATTCGACGATCTCGCACCTGGGCCTGATCACCATGCTGTTCGGGCTGTCCACGCCGATGGCGGTGGTGGCCGGCGTGTTCCACATCCTCAACCACGCGGTGTTCAAGGCCTCGCTGTTCATGGCCGCCGGCATCATCGACCACGAAACCCACACCCGCGACATGCGCCGGCTCGGCAACCTGCGCCGCTGGATGCCGATCACCAGCGCGCTGGCGATCACCGCCTCGCTGTCGATGGCCGGCATCCCGCTGCTCAACGGCTTCCTGTCCAAGGAGATGTTCTTCGCCGAGGCGCTGGGCGCCGACGGCCCGGCGGCGATGCGCGTGTTCACCGCCACCTCGGCGCTGCTGGCCGGCGTGTTCGGCGTGGCCTACAGCCTGCGCTTCGTCTATGAGACCTTCTTCGGCCATGGCCCGCGTCGGCTGGAGACGATGCCGCACGAGCCGCCGCGCTGGATGAAGATTCCGGTAGAGATCCTGGTGCTGGTGTGCGTGGCGGTCGGCATCGTGCCGGCGCTGACCGTGGCGCCGATGCTGCGCGCCGCCGCCGGCGCGATCCTCGGCGATGCCCTGCCCGACTACAGCCTGGCGGTGTGGCACGGCTGGAACGCGCCGCTGGCGATGAGCATCGCCGGCGTGGTCGGCGGCGTGGCGCTGTATTTCGGGCTGCGCCGGTTGACCGCGCTGTACACCGAGGTGCGCCGCTCGCTGGGCAAGCGCGTGTTCCACTGGCACGTGCAGACCCTGTTCGGCGTGGCCGCACGCTCTACCCGCCTGCTCGCCAACGGCCGCCTGCAGCGCAGCCTGCGCTGGCTGGTGCTGGCCGCGGTGGTCGTCGTGGCCGCGCCGCTGCTGCAGGCGCCGCCGCTGTGGCAGCAGTGGCCGGCGCCGCAGGGCATGCCGTTGCTGGGTTGGGGGCTGTGGCTGCTGATCCTCAGTTGCGCGCTGTCCACGCTGTTCCTGTACCGGCAGCGGCTGCTGGCGGTGCTGGTGCTGGGCGGCAGCGGGCTGGGCGTGAGCCTGGTGTTCGTGTTCCTGTCGGCGCCGGACCTGGCGCTGACCCAGTTGCTGGTGGAGATGGTGACCCTGGTGCTGATGCTGCTGGGCATGAACTACCTGCCCAAGGCCTCGCCGCCGGAACCGCGGCGCTGGCGCCGCTGGCGCGATGCGGCCCTGGCGATCGTCGCCGGCGGCGGCATGGCGCTGCTGGCGTATTCGGTGATGACCCGGCCGGCGACGACGATGGCCGGCGAGCTGCTGCAGCGCGCGCTGCCGGAAGCCTACGGCCGCAACGTGGTCAACGTGATCCTGGTGGACTTCCGCGGCTTCGATACCTTCGGCGAGATCACCGTGTTCGGCATCGCCGCGCTGGTGGTGCATGCGCTGCTGCGGCGCGCGCGGATGGCGCCGGAGAAGGTGATGCCGGGGCCGCCGATCAAGCTGCCGGTGCCGGCCGACCTGGCGCAGCTGATGTTCCCGCTGACCCTGACCGTGTCGATCTTCCTGTTCCTGCGCGGCCACAACGCGCCCGGCGGCGGCTTCATCGCCGGGCTGGTGCTGGCGGTGCCGCTGCTGATGCAGTACGTGATCCAGGGCGCGGCCTCGGTGGAGTCGCGCTTCGGCTTCGACTACATCCGCTGCATCGGCCTGGGTCTGCTGCTGGCCACGCTCGGCGGCATGGCCTCGATGCTGTTCGGGGTGCCGTTCCTCACCAGCGGCCATCTGGATCTGCAGTTGCCGCTGATCGGCACGGTCCCGCTGGCCAGCGCGCTGGTCTTCGATACCGGCGTGTATCTGGTGGTGTTCGGCGGCACCATGCTGACGCTGTCGATGATGGGCACGATCAAGCCCTCGCGCACCCGCGATTCGCAGCGCGGGCAGATCGACCCGACGCGGCGTTCGCCCATCACCGGGGAGATGCACTGATGGAACTGGCACTGGCGAGCGCGATCGGCGTGCTGACCGCGGTGGGCGTGTACCTGCTGCTGCGCGCGCGCAGCTTCGACGTGATCCTGGGCATGACCGTGCTGTCCTACGCCACCAACCTGCTGATCTTCGCCGGCGGCCGGCTGGTGCAGGGCAAGGCGCCGGTGCTGCGCGACGGCATCGCCCCGACCCTGGCCGAGCACGCCGATCCGCTGCCGCAGGCGCTGGTGCTGACCGCGATCGTCATCGCCTTCGCGATGACCGCGGTGAGCATCGTGCTGGCGATGCGCAGCCGCGGCGACAACCACAGCGACCACGTCGATGCGCGCCCGGACCCCGACCCCGCCGACGGGGAGGCGCCATGACCCATCTGCTGATCCTGCCGATCCTGATCCCCTTGCTCGGCGCGGCGCTGTCGCTGTTCGCCGAGCACCGCCGCTACGGCCGCAAGGTGCGCCGCGCGGTGGCGTGGACCGCGATGACGGCGCTGGCCGTGGCGGTGCTGGCGCTGTGCGTGCAGGTGAGCGACGGCCAGGTCCATGCCTACCTGCTCGGCGACTGGCCCTCGCGGCTGGGCATCGTGCTGATGGCCGACCGCCTGTCGGCATGGATGCTGGCGACCACCACCCTGCTCGCCGGCGCCTGCCTGCTGCACGCCTGCGCCGGCTGGGACCGGCGCGCGCCGCATTTCCATGCGCTGTTCCAGTTCCAGCTGGTCGGCCTCAACGGCGCGTTCCTGACCGGCGACGTGTTCAACCTGTTCGTGTTCTTCGAGGTGATGCTGATCGCCTCCTACGGCCTGCTGCTCAGCGGCGGGCGTGGCCTGCGCCTGCGCGTGGGCTTCCACTACGTGGTGTTCAACGTCACCTCCTCCACCGTGTTCCTGATCGCGCTGGGCTTGCTGTACGCGCTGCTCGGTTCGTTGAACATGGCCGAGCTGTCGCAGCGCGTGGCGCAGGCACCGCCGCAGAACGTGGCGCTGATCAAGGCCGCGTTCGGCCTGTTGCTGCTGGTGTTCTGCGCCAAGGCCGCGCTGCTGCCGCTGTACCTGTGGCTGCCGGAAACCTATGCGCGCGCGCCGGCGGCGGTGGCGGCGCTGTTCGTGATCATGACCAAGGTCGGCCTGTACGCGGTGCTGCGGGTGAGCACGCTGATCCTCGGCAGCCAGGCGCAGGCGCTGGACGGCTACGGCCGCGACTGGCTGCTGTGGCTGGGCCTGGCGGCGCTGCTGCTGGCCGCGCTGGGGGTGCTGGCGGCGGTGCGCCTGCGGGTGCTGATCGGCTACCTGGTGATCGTGTCGGCGGCGACGCTGTTCGTGGCCTTCGCGCTGGACTCAGCCGGCACGCTCGGTGCCGGGCTGTATTACCTGGCGCACAGCAGCTTCGTCGCCGCGGCGCTGTTCATGATCGCCGACCTGATCCGGCGCCGCCGCGGCGGCGCCAGCGACCGCAAGGAGATCATCGCGCCGCTGCCGGGCAAGACCGTGCCCGGCGTGCTGTTCCTGATCGCGGCGATCTCGGTGGCCGGGCTGCCGCCGCTGTCCGGCTTCCTGGCCAAGGTGGCGATCCTGAGCGCGACGCCGGGCGGGCTGACCGCGCCGGTGTGGGCCGCGGTGCTGCTCAGCAGCCTGATGGTGATCATGGGCCTGACCCGCGGCGGCGTGCGCCTGTTCTGGCGCGTGCCCGGCGACCAGGACACGGCCGAGGACGGCACCATGGAATTGCCGCGCCCGGCGCCGCGCAAGGCGCCGGCGCGGCCGCTGGAAACCGCCGCCACCGTGCTGCTGCTCGGCTACGGCGTGGCGATGACCGTGGCGGCCGGGCCGCTGCTGCGCTACAGCGAGGCCGCCGCCGCACAACTGCTGCACCCGGCCGACTACACCACCCAGCTGCGCGGCACCGCGCCGATCCTGCGGGAGCCCTGACATGTCCGCCCGTCCCTGGTCGCGCCGTCTGTTCCCGTCCTGGCCGCTGAGCCTGACGGTCACCGCGTTCTGGCTGCTGATGAGCGACAGCTTCAGTCTCGGCCAGGTGCTGCTGGGCGCGGTGCTGGGCGTGGCGGTGCCGCTGTTCGCCGCGCGCCTGGACCGCGAGTTCGCGCGCATCGGCTCGCTGCGCCCGGTGCCGAAGATGCTGTGCGTGGCGGCCTGGGACATCGTGCGCTCCAACGTGGTGGTGGCGCTGCAGGTGCTCGGTCCGGAGAAACGCATCCACCCCGGCTTCATCTGGGTACCGCTGGACATCGCCAACATCCACGGCATCGCCGCGCTGACCAGCATGATCACCCTGACCCCGGGCACGGTGTCGGCGGCGCTGTCGGACGACCGCAAGTACCTGCTGGTGCACGTGCTGCACCTGGACGATGCCGAGACGGTGATCCGGCAGATCAAGACGCGCTACGAAGCGCCGCTGATGGAGATCTTCCCATGACCAGCCACATGTTCATCGAGACCACGATCGTCGTGTGCATGCACGTGGTGGCGCTGGCGATGCTGCTGGCGCTGTGGCGGCTGCTGCGCGGGCCGACCGTGCCCGATCGCATCCTGGCGCTGGACACGCTGTCGGTGACCGCGATCGCCGAGCTGATGCTGTTCGGCATGTACCTGGATTCGCCGGTGTATTTCGAGGCGGCGCTGATCATCGCCATGCTCGGCTTCGGCAGCACCGTGGTGCTGAGCAAGTTCGTGCTGCGCCGGGACATCGTCGAATGATCGGCGTGCTGCAGGTCGGGCTGTCGCTGCTGCTGATCGTCGGCTGCTTCTTCATCCTGGTCGGGGCGCTGGGGCTGGTGAAGCTGTCGGACTTCTTCAAGCGCCTGCACGCGCCGACCAAGGCCAGCACCCTGGGCGTGGGCTGCGTGCTGCTGGCCTCGGTCGGCTACCACCTGTTCCTGGGCCAGGACCCACAGCCGCGCGAGTTGCTGATCACCGCATTCCTGTTCATCACCGCGCCGATCAGTGCGCACATGATGGCCAAGGCGGCGCTGTCGCTGATGCTGGAACAGCGCCCGCAGGTGCCGGGCAGCGACCACGCCGAGCAGGAAGGGCTGCCGCCGCCGGAGCAGCCGGAGGAGCGCTGAGCGCGCGGGTCTGCGCAGGAGCGGCTTTTCCGATTCCCGATTCCCCACTCTCGGCACTCACGCCAGCAACGCCAACTCCAGTCCCACCCACGCCAGGAACGCCACCAGCAGCACCGCGCCCTCGCCGCGACTCAACCGCATGTCGCCGCGCAGCATCGGGTACAGCACCACCGCCAGCGCGATCGCTGCCGGCAGTTCCAGACGCACGAACGAGGCCGGCAACGGCAGCGGCCGCAGCGCCGCCATGCCGCCGATCACCACCAGCAGGTTGAACAGGCTCGAGCCCAGCACATGGCCGACCACCATGTCGCCCTGGCCCCGGCGCGCGGCGGCCACCGCGGCGGCGGCTTCCGGCAGCGCGGTGCCGATCGCCACCGGCAGCAGGCCGACCAGCAGCGGCGACAGGCCCCAGGCCGCACCCAGCCGCGGCGCGTGTTCCACCACCAGGTTGGCGCCAGCGTTCAACAGCACGAGGGCGATCAGCAGGCGCAGCAGATTCAGCACCAGCCCGGTGCGGGTCACCGCGTAGCCGGACACGCCAAGCTGGCGCGCGGCCGGTTCATGCCGCGCGCGCAGCAGCAGGAAGGCGACCACGCCGACGAAGGCCAGCAGCAGCGCCACGCCCTCAGCGCGCGAGATCGCGCCATCCAGGCCGAAGCCGATCAGCGCCAGCGTCGCCAGGGTCAGCAGCACCAGCAGTGGCGGCAGCAGGCGCGTGCGCAGCAGCAGCGGCGCCGCCAGCGCGCCAAGCCCCAGGGTCAGGCCGAGATTGGCCAGGTTGCTGCCGATCGCGTTGCCCAACGCCAGGTCCTGCGCGCCGGCGGCGTAGGCGCGCGCGTTGACCGCCAGTTCCGGCAGCGAGGTGCCGAAGGCCACCAGCAGCAAGCCGGCCACGAACGGCGAGGCGCCGCAGCGCTGCGCCAGGCCGGAGGCCGCCTTCACGATCGAGTCCCCGCCCAGCGCCAGGAACGCCAGCCCCAACAGCACCAATCCGATCGCACCGGCCATCGCCGACTCCCTGCCCGCAAGATGCGGCGATTCTATGCGCAGCGCCGATGACGCCGCCGTGGTCATGCCTGCCCGGCCATGGCACGCTGCGGCGGCCAGTCCCGCGCACAACCCGCCGCCACTGCACTGCGTTCATGCCCGACCGTGTCTGCTAGCGCCTGGCGCGCGCCCGACCGCGCCCCTCCCCTCGCCTTCGCCACAGGAGCCGCCCCACATGTCCCGTCCCGATCCCACGCCGCCGCCGCGGCGGCCCTGGCTGGCGCTGGCCGGCATCGCCGCGATCGCCGCGGCACTCA
>NZ_AQOK01000013.1:0-9184 GCF_000364645.1 Xanthomonas sp. SHU 308
TGGCATCTCGGCGGCATGGCCGCCACGCGGCGGCGCCGATGCCGATGGCGCGCGCTGCACCGGCGTCGCCGGCTCGGTTGCCGGCGACGGGACGGGCTCGGGCTCGACCACGGCCGCGGCATCCACATACACGGTGTGGCCCAACGCCTGCAGCCAGCCGACCTGCTCGGCCGACCACAACGGCGCATGCATGGACGCGGGCTCGCTCATGCCGCGTCCGGCACCTTGCGCCAACGCCGCCACAGCCACAGGCACGGCCCGGACAGCGCGTACAGCACGCCGATCGCCAGCAGCGCCCGGGCCAGGTCGATGACCAGCACTGCCAGCACGATGGGCGCCAGCACCAGCATCAGGAACGGCACGCGGTCGGTGCGCGGGCCCTTCTCGCCACTGCCCTTGAAGCTCCAGAAGCGGATGCGGCTGACCATCAGCAGGGCCGCGGTCACGGTCAGGCCCAGCGCCACATAGCGCAGTTGTTCGCCGTCCCAGCCCAGCGAGCCGTCGGCGAAGGACCACACGAAGGCCATCATCAGCCCGGCCGCGGCCGGACTGGCCAGGCCCACGAACCAGCGCTTGTCGACCGTGCCGACCTGGGTGTTGAAGCGGGCCAGGCGCAGCGCGGCGCAGGCCGCGTACAGGAACGCCGCCGACCAGCCGACCCGGCCCAGCATGCTGCCGTCGAACTTCAGCGCCGACAGCGACCAGTGGTACATCACCAGCGCCGGCGCCATGCCGAAGCTGACCAAGTCGGCCAGCGAATCGTACTGCACGCCGAATTCGCTGCTGGTGCCGGTCAGCCGCGCCACGCGCCCGTCCAGCCCGTCCATCACCGCGGCCACGAACACCGCCACGCTGGCATGCACGAACTGGCCGTTGGCGGCGGCGATGATGGCGTAGAAACCGGAGAACAGGCCGGCGGTGGTGAACAGGTTCGGCAGCAGGTAGATGGTGCGCGAACGGGGGGGCGGTCGGGATGGGTCCATCCCGCCAGTCTAATCGACTTGCCAGGCCCGTCGGCGGGTGCTGCAATCGGCGCTCCCGCCGCGCCCTGGAGACCGAGATGCGCGCCCTGCCCCGGTTTTGCTGCCTGCCCCTGCTCGCCGTCAGCGGCATGCTCGGCGCCACCACCCTGTACCAATGGAAGGACGCGCAGGGCGTCACCCACTATGCCGAGACCCCGCCCCCCGGCGGCAAGTACCAGGTGCGCAAGGTCGACACCCGTGGCGATGCCCCGACCGAGACGCCCGAGGCGGCCCCGGCCGAGAACGCCAAGTGCCTGACCGCGCGCAAGAACCTGGACATCCTCGACAAGCCCGGCAAGATCACCACCGACAGCGATGGCGACGGCAAGCCGGACGGAGAACTGGACGAATCCCAGCGCGGCGCACAAAAGGCCCTGGCCGAGGCCGCGATCAAGGCCTACTGCACCCCGGCCGCCGTACCCGCCAAGTAAGCCGAACGCGCCCCGAACGCGCGCGGCCGGCCGCGGGCGATGCCCGCAGCGCTGGCAATGACTGGCAAAATGGGCGACCCGCCGTCTGCGAAGCCCCTCGATGCGCCTTTCCCAGTTCCACCTGCACACCACCAAGGAAACCCCGGCCGACGCCGAACTGGTCAGCCACCAGCTGATGCTGCGCGCGGGCATGATCCGCAAGCTCGCCTCCGGCCTGTATACCTGGTCGCCGCTGGGCCTGCGCGTGCTGCGCAAGGTGGAAGCGGTGGTGCGCGAGGAAATGAACCGCGCCGGTGCGGTGGAAGTGCTGTTCCCGACCATCCAGCCGCGCGAGCTGTGGGACGCCACCGGGCGCTGGAGCAAGTTCGGCGGGCTGATGCTGCGCATGCAGGACCGCAAGGAACAGGACTACTGCTACAGCCCGACCGCCGAAGAGGCCGCCGCCGATTTCGCGCGGCAGGAGCTGAGCAGCTACAAGCAGTTGCCGGTCAACTTCTACCAGATCCAGACCAAGTTCCGCGACGAGATCCGCCCGCGCTTCGGGGTGATGCGCGCGCGCGAGTTCCTGATGAAGGACGCCTACTCGTTCCACATCAGCGACGAGGACCTGGCGCGCGAGTACGAGAACATGAAGGCGGCCTACACCCGCATCTTCACCCGCCTGGGGCTGCAGTTCCGCGCGGTACAGGCAGATTCCGGCGACATCGGCGGCGACGCCTCGCAGGAATTCCACGTGCTGGCCGCCTCCGGCGAGGATTCGCTGGCGTTCTCCACCGGCTCGGACTACGCGGCCAACGTCGAAGCCGCCGTCGCCGCGGCACCGGCCCCGCGCCCGGCTGCCGGCGAGGAGCTGCGCAAGGTCGCCACGCCCACCCAGAAGACCTGCGAGGCGGTGGCCGAGCTGCTCGGCCTGCCGCTGCAGCGCACGGTCAAGTCGGTGGCGGTGATGGCCGGCGAGACCTTCGTGCTGGCGCTGGTGCGCGGCGATCACACGGTCAACGAGATCAAGCTGGGCAAGGTAGCCGGCCTGGCCGGCTACCGCATGGCCAGCGAGGCCGAGATCCTCGCGCACCTGGGCAGCGAGCCGGGCTTCCTCGGCCCGCTGGGTCCGCGCCAGCCGATCCGCGTGGTCGCCGACCGCGACGTGGCGGCGCTGGCCGACTTCGTGGTCGGCGCCAACGAGCGCGGCTTCCACCTGACCGGGGTCAACTGGGGCCGCGACCTGCCGGAACCGGATGCCGTCGCCGACCTGCGCAACGTGGTCGAGGGCGAGCGCGCCCACGACGGCGGCGAGATCCGCCTGGCCCGCGGTATCGAGGTCGGACATGTGTTCCAGCTCGGCCGCCAGTACGCGCAGGCGCTGGACGCCACAGTGGTGGACGAGAACGGCAAGACCGTGACGCTGGCGATGGGCTGCTACGGCATCGGCATTTCCCGCATCGTCGCTGCGGCGATCGAGCAGAACCACGACGACGCCGGCATCCGCTGGCCGCAGCCGATGGCGCCGTGGACGGTGGCGGTGTGCGTGATCAATCCCAAGCGCGATCCGGCGGTCGACGCCGCTGGCGAGGCGCTGCTGGCCGAGCTGCAGCAGGCCGGACTGGATGCGGTGCTGGACGACCGCGGCCTGCGCCCCGGCGCGATGTTCGCCGATATCGAATTGATCGGCGTTCCGCACCGGGTGGTGGTCTCGGAGCGGGGCCTGGCCGCCGGCACCTTCGAATATCGCGCGCGCAGCGGCGGCGATGCCGAACACCTGGATCGAACCGCCTTGCTGGCACGCCTGCAGGCATGACGAAAGGGCCGGGAGGATATCCCGGCCCTTTTTCTTTACGCCGCCGTCACGCCTTATGGGGGAAACCAGAGCGGTCTGTTTTGAATTGATTACGGCCGCCAGGGATCCATAAGGACATATTCCCACGGCATTGCGACCGAAAATACCCGCCGCGAATTAAGCAGGGTATTTGTCAATCCGATAAAGCATCATTATGATCCTGCGCTGGCCAGGGAATGGCGGAAGCCACCACCCATTTTCCGGAGTAAAGATGACCATCGATCTCAGTGGCCTGTCGGCCAAGCAGTTGGGCGCCCTCATCAAGACCGCCAAGAAGCAGCAGTCCATCGTCGCCAAGCGCACTCCCATCGCCAAGGTCCGCACCCAGCTGACCCGCCTGGCCAAGAGCCACGGCTACAGCATCGAGGAAGTCTTTGGCGGTGGCGCCGCTGCCCCGCGCGGCCGCAAGGCCGGCAAGCCGGGTCCGAAGCCGGGCCGCAAACTGGGCAAGGTCCCGCCGAAATACCGCAATCCCGCCAATGCCGCCGAAACCTGGACCGGCCGTGGCAAGCAGCCGCGCTGGCTGGCCGATCTGGTCGCCAAGGGCAAGAAGGTCGACGATTTCCTGATCGCCGGCGGCGCCGCCAAATCCGCCGCGCCGGCCAAGAAGACCGCCAAGAAGGCGGTCAAGCGCGTCGCCAAGAAGGCCAGCAAGAGCGCTGCGCCGAAGGCCTGATCCGCCACGGCAACCGCAGTCGAAACGCCGGCGCATGCCGGCGTTTTTTATACCGCATTCAAAGATTCTTGCGCGCCGGTACCAACAGATTGCCGAACAGCAGGCCGGCGACCAGCGCCATCACGATATTGGTCACCGTCAGCAGCGCCGATTGCCCGCCGAGCACGTCCTGCTGCTGGACCAGGGTCAACAGCCCGCGCAAGCTGGCACTCCCGGGCACCAGCATGATGATGCCCGGCAACCGGACCAGCGCGCCCGGCCGGTGCACGATGCGTCCGAACAGATTGCCGGCCGCGGTCAATACCATCGCCGACAGGAAGATGCCGACCGGGCTGCCCCAGGCGTCGCCGGCGAAACGCGCGATCGCGTAGCCGGCCACCGATGCCGCCATCACGAACGGATAATCGCGCAGGCTGGCCTTGAACAGCAGTGCGAACGCGTAGGCGGCCACCAGCAGCGAGGCCCATTCCACCCAGCCGTGCTGCGGCCGCGACGCCCGCACCATCGGCTCCAGGCCCAGCAGTTGCGCCAGGGTCACCGCGATCACCGCGCCGACGGTCAGCTTGACGATGGTGGTGACCGCGCCGGCGAAGCGCGCCGTGCCCGAGACCCAGTGCTGGCTGGTGAGTTCGTTGACCGCATTGGTCAGCGCCATACCCGGCAGCAGCACCACCAGCGAGGCGATGATCACCGTATTGAGATTCAGCGGCGCCACGAAACTGGCCACCAGGGTCGCGACGAAACCGGCCAGCAACGCCGCCAGCGCGTCGTTGGCTTCCTTGGTGGCCGGGCGCTTGTCGGTGAGCTGGGTGAGCACACCGATCAGCAGGCCGATGGCGCTGGCGGTGGCGATGTCCAGCCACGGCAGGCGCCACAACCCGGCCACGCCGGCCGCGGCCAGGCCGAAGCCGAGCACCTGCATCGCCATCCAGCGCCGCCCCGGCGGCTGGTCCAGCTGGCGCAGCGCGGTGTGGCCCTGGGCCACGCTCATGCGCCCGCTGGCCACGTCGTCGGCGATACGGTCGGCGACGCTGAGCTTGTGCAGGTCGTTGTCGCCGGGCGCCAGCCGCACCACGCGGGTGATGTCGCTGGAGCCGATCGCCTTGGTCGGGTCGCTGAAGCTGAGGATCAGCCCGGTCGGGTTGGACCAGGGTTCGCAGTCCAGGTCCAACTGCTGCGCCAGCGCCACCACCGCCGCCTCCAGCCGCTGCGCGGTGGTGCCGTAGGTGTGCAGTCGCCCGGCGATGTCGGAGACGAAGGCGATGCGCTGCGCGTAGGTCGCGTTGGCGGAGGGACTGACGGTGGGAGCGGCGGGCATGTCGGCTAGTATGGCGCGAACGCCGCGCCCGGCCACCCCGTCGCGATCACCACATCTGCAACACGGGCGAAACAGGTATGCTCGCGCACCGGACGCCCCCATGATCGAACCGCAACCGCCCAAACTCAGCCAGGACGACCGAGACCCCTCGCGGGTGCGGCTGACCGGCAGTTGGACCCTGGCCACCGCCCTGGCCTCCTCGGAAGTGCTGCGCGGCATGCCGGCCGGCACCACCGGCATCGACGCCAGCGGCATCGGCCAGCTGGATTCGGCCGGGGTGCTGCAACTGATGCGCTACGCCACCCGCAACGGCATCGCCCACGAGGCGCTGGATTTCCGCCAGGACCACCGCGCGCTGGTCTCGACCATCGAGGACGTCGCCGACGACCGCCCCAAGCGCAAGCGCGACTACGGCTTCGCCGCGGCGCTGGAGCGCCTGGGCTACGCGGTGCACCGCAACGGCAAGGAAATCGTCGCCCTGGTCGGCTTCCTCGGCGAGACCCTGGTCAAGCTGCTGCGGCTGCTGCACGCGCCGCGCCGGTTCCGCCTGACCGCCACCGTGCACCACATGGAGCAGGTCGGCCTGGACGCGGTGCCGCTGGTGGCGCTGCTGTCGTATCTGGTCGGCGCGGTGATCGCCTTCCTCGGCTCCACGATCCTGCGCGACTTCGGCGCCGAGATCTACGTGGTGGAACTGGTCAGCATCGCCTTCCTGCGCGAGTTCGCGGTGCTGCTGACCGCGATCGTGCTGGCCGGGCGCACCGCCAGCGCGTTTACCGCGCAGATCGGCGCGATGAAGGCACGCGAGGAGGTCGACGCGATCCAGACCCTGGGCCTGGACCCGATGGACCTGCTGGTGATCCCGCGGCTGGTCGCGCTGCTGCTGATGCTGCCGCTGCTGACCTTCGTGGCGATGATCGCCGGCCTGGCCGGCGGCGTCACTGTGGGCGCCTTCGACCTGGGCATCCCGCCGCAGATGTACCTGGCGCGCATGCACGACACCATCCAGATCCGGCACATGCTGGTGGGCCTGTCCAAGGCGCCGATCTTCGCCATCGTGATCGGCCTGATCGGCTGCCTGGAGGGACTGCGCGTGGAAGGCACCGCGCAGTCCGTCGGCGAGCGCACCACCTCCAGCGTGGTGCAGACGATCTCGCTGGTGATCATCATCGACGCGATCGCCGCGCTGTGGTTCATGAACATGGGGTGGTGAGTTGAAGCCGGGAATCGGGAATCGAGAATCGGGAATGGGGAACGCCGGCCGCGTCAGCGACGTCGACCGGGAGCGCATGCCTTGACCATTCCCGATTCCCCACTCCCGATTCCCGACCAGGAACTCGCCATCTCCGTCCGCGGCCTGGTCAATCGCTTCGGCAGCCAGACCGTGCACGAGGAACTGGACCTGGACGTGCGCCGCGGCGAGATCCTCGGCGTGGTCGGCGGATCGGGCACCGGCAAGTCGGTGCTGATGCGCACCATCCTCGGCCTGCGCGAGCCCGATGCCGGCAAGATCCAGGTGCTCGGCGTGGATACCGACTCCGGCCGCCGCGCCGATCGCCTGCACGTGGAGCGCAACACCGGCGTGCTGTTCCAGGACGGCGCGCTGTTCTCCTCGCTGACCGTCGGCGAGAACGTGCAGGTGCCGCTGAAGGAGCATTTCGGCGAACTGCCCGACAGCTGGCACTACGAGCTGGCGCTGCTGAAGGTGAAGCTGGCCGGCCTGCCCGCCGATGCATTGAACAAGCTGCCCTCGCAGCTGTCCGGCGGCATGCGCAAGCGCGCCGGGCTGGCGCGTGCGCTGGCGCTGGATCCGCCCCTGTTGTTCCTGGACGAACCCACCGCCGGCCTGGACCCGATCGGCGCGGCCGCCTTCGACCGGTTGATCCGCACCCTGCAGGAAGCGCTGGGCCTGACCGTGTTCCTCATCACCCACGATCTGGACACCTTGTACGCTATCTGCGACCGCGTGGCGGTGCTGGCCGACCGCAAGGTCATCGCCAACGCGCCGCTGGCCGAGATCGAGCAAGTGGACCATCCGTGGATCCAAGAGTATTTCCACGGCCCGCGCGCCCGCGCCGCGCGCGATGCCAAGACCGCCTGGACCGAGACCCCCTGAGCCCATGGAAACCAAAGCCAATTACGTGCTGATCGGCGCCTTCACCATCGTGGTGGGGATCGCGCTGCTGCTGTTCGGACTCTGGGCCGCCAAGTACTCCTCCGACCGCACCTGGCAGGAATACCGCGTGGTGTTCCGCGAGGCGGTGACCGGCCTGTCGGTCGGCAGCCCGGTGCAGTACAACGGCATCGCGGTGGGCTCGATCACCGAGCTGACGCTGGCGCCGAACGATCCGCGCCAGGTGGTGGCGCGGATCCGGGTCAACTCGACCACGCCGATCAAGAGCGACACCCGCGCCAAGCTGGGCATCACCAGCCTGACTGGCCCGTCGATCATCCAGCTCTCCGGCGGCACCCCGGAAGCGCCGGCGCTGACTTCGATCGACAACAGCGACGCGCCAATCATCCAGACCACGCCCTCGGCGCTGCAGAACATCACCGACACCGCCAACCGCATCGTCGAGCGCCTGGACGAGGTGCTCAGCGACCGCAACGTCGCCAGCATCACCGCCACCCTGCACAACCTGGAAACCATCAGCGGCGGCCTGGCCGACCGCGACCAGGGCATGCAGTCGCTGATCGTCAGCGCGCGCGATGCGGCGCGCAACCTGGACACCACGCTCAAGACCACCAACGGCACCATCCAGCGCCTGGACCAGAACCTGGTGCAGCAGTTGCCGCCGATCCTCAACAAGCTGGAGGACACGCTGAGCAAGCTGGATTCGGCCGCGGGCAATGCCGACAAGATCCTTGGCGAGAACCGCTCGGCGATCAACAGCTTCGCCAACGACGGCCTCGGCCAGCTCGGCCCGACCCTGACCGAACTGCGTGGCCTGATCCGCGACCTGCGCCGTGTCAGCGACCGCCTGGACAACAACCCCGCGCGCTACCTGCTCGGCCGCGACGCCCCGAAGGAGTTCAAACCCAAATGAAGCCGATGCGCGCCCTCTTCCTGCTCGCCGTGCCGGCCCTGCTGCTGGCCGGCTGTTCGCTGCCCGGCGGCAACAAGGAGCCGGTGACGATCTACGCGCCGGACGTGCGTGTGACCGCCGACCCGGCCTGGCCGCAGGTGAGCTGGCAACTGGCGCTGACCAAGCCCAGCGCCGCGCGCGTGGTCGACAGTTCGCGCATCGCGGTGCGGCCGACGCCCGACGAACTGCAGGTGTACGGCGGCGTCAGCTGGGCGCAACCGGCCACCGACATGCTCGAGGACATGCTGCTGCGCGCGTTCGAGGATTCTGGGCGCATTCCCGGCGTGGCCCGGCTCGGCACCGGGATCCGCGCCGACTACAAGCTGCTGCTGGACCTGCGCCGTTTCGAATCGGACTACGCCGGGCGCGCGGTGCCGTCGGCCACCATCGAGCTCAACGCCAAGCTGCTGTACAGCGCCGACCAGCGCGTGGTCGCCTCGCGCACCTTCCTGGTGACCCAGCCTGCCGCCGGCACCGCCGAATCGCAGGTGGTCGACGCCTTCGGCCAGGCCATGTCGCAACTCGGCCACGACGTGGTCGGCTGGACCCTGCAGCAGGGCCAGGCCGACGCCGCCACCGCGCTGGCGCCCAGCGTGCCGCCGCCGGCCAGCCAGAAGCCGCCGCGGCGCTGATGGCTCCCCTCTCCCACCGGGAGAGGGGTCGGGGGTGAGGGTGCGGCGGCCGCGGAGTCAGTTCCCCAGACACCTCCCTAGCCACCCAACCCTCATCCGCCCCTTAGGGGCACCTTCTCCCAAAGGGAGAAGGGATCACAGCTTCGGTCCCCTCTCCCACCGGGAGAGGGGTCGGGGGTGAGGGT